>QWQU01000001.1 GCA_003670735.1 Chloroflexota bacterium
ACCAGGGCACCTGCATCACGCAGCGCCCGCTGGTCTACAAGAACCAAGCAGTGCGCCGCGGTCAGCCGCTGGCGGACTCGTCCTCAACGCAGAACGGCGAGCTCGCGCTCGGTCAGTCCGTACTCGTGGCATTCATGTCATGGGAAGGCCTGAACTTCGAGGACGCGATCATCCTGTCCGAGTCGGTGATCCGCGACGACAAGTTCACCTCGATTCACATCGAGAAGTACGAAGTCGAAGCGCGTGACACGAAGCTCGGCGCCGAGGAGATCACGCGCGACATTCCGAACGTCGGCGAGGAGTCGCTGCGCGACCTCGACGAGGAAGGCATCATCCGCGTCGGCGCGGAGGTGCGTGAAGGCGACATTCTGGTGGGCAAGATCACGCCGAAGGGCGAGACCGAGCTGACGCCGGAAGAGAAGCTGCTGCGCGCGATCTTCGGTGAGAAGGCGCGTGAGGTGAAGGACACGAGCCTGCGCGTGCCACACGGCGAGCGCGGCAAGGTGATCGACGTGCGCGTCTTCAAGCGCAGCTCGGATGACGAGTTGTCGGCGGACGTGAACATGATGGTGCGCGTCGCGGTCGCCCAGAAGCGGAAGATCTCCGAGGGCGACAAGATGGCTGGTCGCCACGGCAACAAGGGTGTTGTCTCGCGCATCATGCCTCTCGAGGACATGCCGTACCTCGCGGACGGTCGCTCCGTGGAGATCGTGCTGAACCCGATCGGTGTGCCGTCGCGCATGAACGTCGGCCAGGTGCTGGAAACGCACCTTGGCTGGGCGGCATCGACGCTCGGCTTCCGAGCCCTGACGCCGGTATTCGATGGTGCGACGGATGGCGAGATCCAGGACGCGCTGGCGCGTGCGTGGATCGCGATCCAGTCCGGTGCAGTCGAGACCGAGAAGGCGCACAACTCCACCGACAACATCGTCGGCGAGCGCGTCGACATCGAGGCGATGGAAGCGTACCTGCGTGAGGGCGGCTTCGACCCCGAGCTCGCGTTGCGCAACGGCCCCGTCGGCACTGCTCGACACGCCGCCCTGTCTCTCTGGATGGAGGGGCACGGCGAGACCAACGTGCGCGCGCTGGCGAAGGAAGACTTCGACGTGCTCGTGCTGGCGGTCGCCAAGCGCACGAACGATGCACCGCCGGTGATTGGCAAGCAGTACGTGTACGACGGCCGCACGGGCGAGGTCTTCGACCGACCGGTGACCGTTGGCTACATGTACATGCTGAAGCTTATCCACCTGGTGGAAGACAAGATTCACGCTCGCTCGACGGGCCCCTACTCCCTCATCACGCAGCAGCCGCTGGGAGGTAAGGCGCAGTTCGGTGGTCAGCGCTTCGGCGAGATGGAAGTGTGGGCACTCGAGGCTTACGGCGCTGCGCACGTCCTGCAGGAGATGCTCACGGTGAAGTCCGACGATGTCGTCGGCCGCGTGAAGGCATACGAAGCAATCGTGAAGGGCGAGAACACGATGGAGCCCGGCGTGCCGGAATCCTTCAAGGTGCTCGTTAAGGAACTGCAATCACTCGGCCTGAGTGTCGAGATCCTGAACGAGGATGAGGAGCAGGTGTCCTTCAACGAGGACTACATGGACGCCATCCCATCGCTCGGTATCAACCTGTCTGGCCGTGAATCGGAGGACATCAACCGTGCTTGAGGTCAATGATTTCAACGCGATCCGTCTCTCGCTTGCTTCCCCGGCCCAGATTCGGTCGTGGTCGTACGGCGAGGTCACGAAGCCGGAGACGATCAATTACCGCACGCTGAAGCCGGAGAAGGATGGCCTTTTCTGCGAGAAGATCTTTGGCCCGACCAAGGACTTCGAGTGCTACTGCGGCAAGTACAAGCGCGTCCGCTACAAGGGCATCGTCTGCGACAAGTGCGGCGTCGAAGTGGCGCGCTCCAAGGTGCGCCGCGAGCGCATGGGGCACGTCAGCCTCGCCGCACCAGTCGCGCACATCTGGTTCTCCAAGGGTGTGCCGTCGCGCATGGGCCTGCTGCTGGACATCCCGCCGCGGACGCTGGAGCGCGTGCTGTACTTCGCCCAGTACGTGATCACTGAGGTCAACGAAGAGGCGCGTCTCCACGCGCTGGAACTGCTGCAGCAGGAGATCGACGAGGAGGTCAACCGCCGTCAGGGCGAGACCACCACGCGCATCACCCTGCGCGAAGAAGTGCTGGCGCAGGAGACGGGCGAGATCGACAAGCGCCGCGACTCCGCGCTGACCGAGGCCGACGAGGAATTCCAGCGCGACATCGATTCCGTGATGGCGGAAGCGCGCGACATGGAGACGGACCTGCAGTCCCGCGTGGGCGAGAAGCTCCGCGCGCGTCTGCCGTTCCGCGACGCAACCCTCGCTGCCCGTGGCGACACGATCGGCACCGAGACGCAGCAGGCGCTGCGCGAGGCGACGCAGACCCAGGTCGCGTCCGTCGAGGAGCGCATCGCTAACAAGAAGGCCGACCTGCAGCTGATGGCGGACGCCGCCAAGCAGCAGAAGCGTGACCAGGCGTTCCAGGAGCTGGAGCCGCTGCGTAAGCAGATGACCGACGCCCGGACGCAGGTCCGCAAGGAGTACGACGCGCTGCTGAAGCGCCTCGACAAGCTGCGCGACCCGGTCGAGGCTGACTCGCTGACCGTGCTCACCGAGCAGGAGCATCGCGAGCTCGAGGACCGTTTCGGCCTCGTGTTCCGCTCCGGCATGGGTGCGGAGTCGATCCTCTCGATCCTCGAGCGGCTCGACCTCGATGTCCTGCGGCAGCGGCTGCAGGAGGAGATCCAGTCGACCAGCGGCCAGCGCAAGAAGAAGGCCACGAAGCGTCTGCGCGTCGTGGAGGCCCTGCGCAAGTCCGGCAACAAGCCGGAGTGGATGGTCATCCAGGAGCTGCCGGTGCTCCCGCCAGACCTGCGCCCGATGGTGCAGCTCGACGGCGGTCGCTTCGCGACATCCGACCTGAACGACCTCTACCGCCGCGTGATCAACCGCAACAACCGCTTGAAGCGACTGCTGAACCTGGGTGCGCCCGAGATCATCATTCGCAACGAGAAGCGCATGCTGCAGGAGGCCGTCGACTCGCTGATCGACAACGGCCGCCGTGGCCGCGCAGTCGCGGGCTCCGGCAACCACAAGCTGAAGTCGCTCTCTGACTTGCTGAAGGGCAAGCAAGGCCGCTTCCGCCAGAACCTGTTGGGCAAGCGCGTCGACTACTCGGGCCGCTCGGTGATCGTGGTTGGCCCGAACCTGCACCTGAACCAGTGCGGTCTTCCCAAGAAGATGGCGCTGGAGCTGTTCAAGCCCTTCATCATGCACGCGCTGGTGCGCAACGGCCTGGCACACAACATCAAGAGCGCGAAGCGCATCGTTGAGCGTGCGCGGCCCGAGGTGTGGGACGTCCTTGAAGAGGTGATCCACGACCGCCCGGTGCTGCTGAACCGCGCACCGACGCTGCACCGCCTGGGTATCCAGGCGTTCGAGCCGGTCCTTGTTGAGGGCTCGGCGATCCAGCTGCACCCGCTCGTCTGCTTCGCGTACAACGCGGACTTCGACGGCGACCAGATGGCTGTGCACGTTCCGCTGTCGTACGAGGCAGTGGCCGAGGCGCGCCAGGTGATGCTGTCCACGAAGAACCTGCTCTCGCCGTCTGACGGTGAGCCGGTCGTGGCGCCGACCCTGGACATGGTCTTGGGCTGCTACTACATGACGTGGGTGAGCGACGAGGAGACCGGCGCGAAGCGTCGCCCCTTCGGTTCGCCTGCCGACGTGATGGCGGCGTACGACCGCGCCGTGATCAAGCTGCACGACCCGGTGCACGTGCGCCTGGACAACGGCACGTTCATCGACACGACCGTGGGTCGCGTGATCTTCAACCAGATCGTGCCGGAGGCCGTTGGCTTCCAGAACGAGCTGATGAAGAAGGCGCAGCTGCGCGAGCTGGTCTCCCGGATCTACCGCGAGATCGGCCCGGAGCGCACGGTCCAGTTCGTCGATGAGATGAAGAACCTCGGCTTCCGATACGCCACCCAGTCCGGCATCTCGATCTCGGTCGCGGACATCCGCGTGCCGGCGGGCAAGCCGGAGCTGATGGCGGAAGCCGACGCTCGGATCGACGACATGGAAGAGCAGTACCAGATGGGGCTCGTCACTGAGAACGAGCGCTACCAGGCTGCAATCAACATCTGGACTGACACGACCAACAAGATCCAGGACGCGCTGCAGGGCTCGCTCGACCCTGAGGGTCCGCTGCAGATGATGTCGCTCTCCGGTGCGAAGGGGAACATCGCGCAGATCCGCCAGATGGCTGGTATCCGCGGTCTGATGACCGACCCGTCCGGTCGCATCATCGACCTGCCGATTCGCTCCTCGTTCCGCGAGGGCCTGTCGGTGCTCGAGTACTTCATCTCGACGCACGGTGCTCGCAAGGGTCTGGCCGACACGGCGCTTCGTACGGCTGACTCGGGTTACCTGACCCGCCGCATGATCGACGTGGCGCAGGACCTGATCGTGCTGATGGACGACTGCGTCGGCCCCGACGAGGCGATCCCGGGTGTGTGGCTGCGTGAGCGTGCAGAGGCGGGCATCCTCGCCTCCCTGCGCGAGCGCATCACGGGCCGCTGGGCAGCCTCGGCCATCGCGGACCCCGCGACGGGCGAGATCATCGTCCCGGCCAACGACGAAATCACTGAGGCGCTCGCGGAGCTGATCATGGCCGCGAACGTGGAGCAGATTCAGGTGCGCTCGCCGCTGACGTGCCAGGCACGTCGTGGCATCTGCGCCCTGTGCTACGGCCGTTCGCTCGCGACCGGCAACCTGGTCGCGCAGGGTGTGGCTGTCGGCATCATCGCCGCGCAGTCCATCGGCGAGCCGGGCACGCAGCTGACGATGCGTACGTTCCACACCGGTGGTGTGGCGTCCAGCCTCGACATCACGTCGGGTCTGCCGCGCGTCGAGGAGATCTTCGAGGCTCGCGTGCCCAAGGGGCAGGCGACGATGTCGGAGATCGACGGTGTCGTGCTGGTTCAGCGCAACGCCGACAGCCGCATGATTACGGTGACCAACACTGAGTCGTACTCGGAAGAGTACGAAGTGCCGGAAGAGTTCGAGCTGCTCGTCGAAGAGGGCGAGATGATCGACGGCAACGAGATCATCGCCGCTCCGCCCGAGGGCGTGGACTCGAACCTGCCGGTCGCGAACCTGAAGTCGGGCATCCCCGGCCGCGTGGAGTACATCCGTGGCAACGCGCGCAAGCGCAAGCCGACGGCTGTCCGCATCATCTCGGAAGCTGTGGACGCTCGCGAGTACCCGATTCCGGCCGCGGCGCGCGTGCGCGTCGAGACGGGCGAGTTCGTGCGAGCCGGTCAGCAGCTGACTGAGGGTGCGCTCGACCCGCAGGACGTGCTCTCGATCCTTGGTCCGGAAGCCGTGCAGATTTACCTCGTCGATGAGGTGCAGCGCGTCTACCGGTCGCAGGGTGTGAACATCAACGACCGCCACATCGAAGTGATCGTGCGCCAGATGCTGCGCAAGGTTCGCGTCGAAGAGGCGGGCGACACCGAGCTGCTCCCGTCGGAGCTGCTTGAGCGTCACGCGTACGAGGACATGAACGCTCGACTCATCGCTGAAGGCGGTGAGCCGGCGACGGCGGTGCCGGTGCTGCTGGGCGTCACGCGCGCCTCGCTGAGCACGGACTCCTTCCTCGCAGCGGCGTCGTTCCAGGAGACCACTCGCGTCCTGACCGACGCGGCGATGTCCGGTGCGACCGACCACCTGCGCGGCCTGAAGGAGAACGTGATCATCGGCAAGCTGATCCCGGCACGGGCCCCGATCATCGTCGAGCGGCCAACGCCGATCGCCGAGATCGCGATGCCCGAGTCGCTGATGCTGCCGTTCATCTTCGACTTCGAGCGGCCCGAGCCTTCGCTCATGGGCCAGGAGGAGTCGCTGTTCGAGTTGCTGCAGTCCGCACCGGGTGCGGGTGGCAGCGCGTACGTGGCAGAGCCCGACTAACCGACTTGTCGGTTTTCGCCCATCGTGGCGAAACGCTGGTCTCGTACGAAGCCCCCGAGTCATCTCGGGGGCTTCGTTTTGTCTCGGAGGGGAGCGCTATTTCGGCGGGAGCGTCGCGACGTACTCGCGGGAGCGAGCGATCCACTTCGCGAGGGACGCCTTCGTCTTGAGCGCCTCGAGGTCGACGGTGAGCCAGCCCTGCATCGGGCGGCCGGTGATGTCGAAGGGGTGCACTCGAGGCTGCTTGAGGGGCGCCTCGGTCTGCTCGCGCGGGACGCGGATCAGGAGGCGGTCGGCATGCACGCCAACCAGCATCCGCATTGAGCTCTTCGCCTGACGGCTCATCGGGGCTCGCCACATGAACACGAGGCCGCCAAACATCTGCTGCTCGCGGATGTCGGGGGCGTCCTCGGACGCCGCGAGGAGTGCGCGGACGCGCTCGGCGAGCTGCTCGTTGTAGGGCATGGCGGAAATTCTACGCAGGTTCGCGGCGCTGCTACCCTGAAGGTGTTAGCGCCGCCCCCTGTTCGGGAAGGATCCATCGAGTATGGCCGAGAGCGCCCTCGATACAGCGATCAAGCAGTTCCATGAAGCCGCTGACCGCGCGGCGCTGGACGCCAGCCAGCGAGAAATCCTGATCGCGTTCAAGACCGTGTTCGAGACCGAGTTCCCGGTCGAGATGGACGACGGCACGTTCCAGGTGTTCCGCGGCTACCGCGTGCACCACAACAACGCCCGCGGTCCAGTGAAGGGCGGCGTGCGCTTCTCGGCCGAGGTGAGCCTCGACGAGGTCAAAGCTCTCGCGATGTGGATGACGTGGAAGTGCGCCGTCGTGGGCATTCCATTTGGCGGGGCGAAGGGCGGCGTGATCGTCGATCCCTCGAAGCTCTCGCAGAACGAGCTCCAGAATCTGACTCGTCGTTACACGGCGGAGATCACGCCGATCATCGGGCCCGACAAAGACATCCCGGCGCCAGACATGGGCACGAACGCTCAGACGATGGCGTGGATGATGGACACGTACTCGATGGGGCACGGGTTCACGATCCCCGGTGTTGTCACTGGGAAGCCGGTGGCTGTCGGTGGCTCAGAGGGGCGCTACGAAGCGACCGGTCGCGGGCTGCTGTTCATCCTCGAAGAGCATCTGCGCGAAGCGGGTGGCGTGCGCGGCAAGCGGATCGCGGTGCAGGGCTTCGGCAACGTCGGCGGTGTCGCCGCTCGGCTGATGCATCGCGCCGGCGCGATCGTGCAGTACATCTGCGACAAGGACACGGGTATCTATCGCGCCGAGGGCGTCGACTGCGACTCGGCGTTCGCGTTCATCGAGTCCGGTGGATTGCTCAAGGACTGGACTGGTGAGGGTGAGCGAATTCCGCCCGCCGACGTGCTGACCGCTGATGTGGACGTGCTCGTGCCTGCGGCGATCGAGCACTCGCTGACCGCGGAGAACGCGCCGCTAGTGAAGGCACCGTTGATCCTTGAGGGCGCCAATGGGCCGACGACGCCCGAGGCGGATGCGATTTTCCTCGAGCGCGGCATCCCGGTGATTCCCGACGTGCTCGCGAATGCGGGCGGCGTGACCGTCTCCTACTTCGAGTGGGTGCAGGCGCGGCAGTACCTGCACTGGAGCGAGGAGCAGGTCAACGAGGAGTTGCGGCGGATCATGGTGACGGCGTATCGCGCGATTCAGCAGCGCGTCGCCTCCAACCCCGGCACCACGATGCGGCAGGCTGCGCAATGGATCGGCGTCGAGCGCGTGACCGAGGCGACGACGCTGCGCGGCATCTACCCGTAGCCGCGTGACAACTGCATCCAACGGGGATGGGCACGAGCGCATCGCGGTGATCGTGCTGGCGGCGGGCTCGTCGTCGCGCATGGCTGGCATCGACAAGATCTGGGCTGACCTCGGTGGGGTTGCGCTGCTCGCGCATGCGCTGCGCGCGGCGAGCATGCTCATCGGCGTGACTGACGTCGTGGTCGTGAGCAGCGGTGCGCGGCACGCAGACATCACGGCACTAGCCTCGACGGTTGGCGTCGAGGTGCGTTGCGTCGAAGGTGGCGCGCGACGGCAGGACTCGGTGGCGCGGGGGATCGAGGCGGCACCGGACGCGGACTATTACCTCGTGCATGACGGTGCGCGGCCGCTGGCGAGTACTGCGTTGTTTACACGCGTGCTCGATGCTGCGCGCATGCATGCAGCAGTCGTGCCGGCGGTGCCGGTGGTGGACACGGTGAAGCGCCTCGATGGCCACGGTCGGGTGCTCGAGACCGTAGACCGCAGCGCGCTCGCCGCCGTGCAGACGCCGCAAGGGTTCGCGGGAGAGCTGCTCCGGCGTGCCCATCGCGAGGTCACGGCGGACGCCACCGATGACGCCTCGATGGTCGAGGCGATGGGCGAACCAGTCGTGACGGTGACGGGCGATTCTGCGAATCTGAAGGTGACGACGCCACGCGACCTTGTGATCGCGCGCGCACTGCTCGCCGCAGCGTCCGATCGAGATGGGTCCGAGGGGTAGACGGGGCACGTCATGCGCGTCGGTATCGGCTACGACATTCACCGGTTCCGCGAGGACGGCACGCTCCGCCTCGGTGGGATCGAGATCTCGGAGGCACCTCAGCTTGATGGGCACTCCGACGGCGACGCGCTGATTCACGCGGTAATCGACGCCATCCTCGGTGCAGCCGGCGAGGGCGATATCGGGCAGCACTTCCCGCCAGGCGACCCGGCCACGCGCGGCATCGACAGCCGCGAGCTGCTGACCCGCATGGTGCGACTGGTCTCGGCACGCGGGTTCGTGGTGCACAACGTGGATGCGACCGTGATCGCCGAGCGGCCACGGCTCGGCCCACACATCGCAACGATGCGCGAAGCACTAGCGCGCTGCCTGAGCGTGCCCTCCTCCGCGGTGAACGTGAAGGCGACGACGCACGAGCGCTTCGGCTCGCTCGGAAGCGGCGAGGCGCTGGCAGCGCTCGCGACCGTGCTGCTCGACGAAGACAGCGCCTCGTAGTTGGGGCGTCGGGCTAACGCTGCGGCGGCCCTGGCGTGGCGTGCGCTATCCTAGAACGACGATGAACCACCTCGACGGCCACGAGCTGTTCGCCTGCGCGTGTGCGCGCTGTCTCCAGGGGTAGCCGCTTCCTGCCGGCGCCCCGAGCCACCACACTCCACTACGCGCAGAAGGGAGCCGCCGATGAGCTGGCTCGCTCGACTTCACGAAGACATCGGTGCTGCTCGGCAGCGTGACCCCGCTGCCCGCAACAACCTCGAGGTCCTCGTCACTTATCCGGGCATTCACGCGCTGCTGATCTATCGGCTCGCGCACGGGCTCGCCGAACGCGGGTGGGTGCTGCTGCCACGGCTGATCTCGCACTTTGGTCGCTGGGTGACCGGGATCGAGATTCACCCGCGCGCCACGATCGGCCGACGGCTGTTCATCGACCACGGCATGGGGATCGTGATCGGCGAGACCGCTGTGATCGGTGACGACTGCCACCTCTACCAGGAGGTCACGCTCGGCGGCACCTCCACACGACGCGAGAAGCGCCACCCCACCCTCGAAAACGGCGTGGTGGTTGGTGCCGGCGCGAAGATCATTGGCGCGGTGACAATCGGCTCGCACGCGCGGATCGGCGCGGGCAGCGTGGTGATCTCGAACGTACCGCCGTTCGCGACGGTCGTGGGTGTGCCCGGACACATCGTGGCATTCACCAACGCGACCAACGACACGGTGGAGCGCCTGCCCGACCCCGAGTGGGATCGCCTGCAGGACCTCGAGCGCCGCATTGCAGAGCTCGAGCGACACGCGGGGACGGCTGCACCCGGTGGCGGCTTCGACGGCGGCGCTGCACCACGTACGACCAGCGGCGAGGGAGCCCCGTAGTGCGGCTGTACAATACACTCACCTCGACGGTTGATAACTGGGCGCCGATGCAGACGGGCCAGGTCGGCATCTACGTCTGCGGTGTGACGCCGTACTCGGAGAGCCACATCGGGCATGCGATGTCGGCGATCGTGTACGACGTGCTCGTGCGCTACCTGCGCTGGGGCGGCAACTCGTTCGGCGGGATGCAGGTCACGTACGTCTCGAATTACACAGACGTGGACGACAAGCTGATCGTGCGCGGGCACGAGCTGGGCATCGACCCGCTCGTGCTGGCGGACCAGAACATCGCGCAGTGGGAAGGCGAGCAGGCACAGCTCGGCCTCACGCCACCTGACGTGCGACCTCGTGTGAGCCTCGAGATCGAGGCGATCCTCGCGCTCACGGAGCAGCTGATCGCGAATGGCGCTGCGTACTCGACACCCTCCGGTGACGTGTACTTTCGCGTGCGCGCCGACGACGACTACGGGAAGCTCTCGCACCGCAACATCGAGGAGCTGCGCTCCGGCACACGCTTCGAGCCCGATGACGAGAAGGAATTCCCACTCGACTTCGCGCTGTGGAAAGGCACAAAGCCCGGCGAGCCGTCGTGGGCATCGCCGTGGGGCGAGGGGCGCCCCGGCTGGCACATCGAGTGCTCCGCGATGGCGCAGCGCTACCTGGGTGACACGTTCGATATTCACGGTGGCGGGCTCGACCTCGTGTTCCCGCACCATGAGAACGAGGTTGCGCAGTCTGAGTCGGCGACGGGCAAGCCGTTCGCGCGCGTGTGGATGCACAACGGCCTCGTACGCCTCGACGGCGAGAAGATGTCGAAGTCGCTCGGCAATGTGATCAGCGTGCGCGAGGCACTCGAGCGCTGGACGTCCGATGCGCTGCGCCTGTTCGTGCTCTCAAGTCACTACCGCAGCCCCAACAACATCACTGACGAAGCGATGGTTGCGGCACAGCGCGGCATCGACCGACTGACGGCGGCACTGCGACCGTTTGAGGGCGCACCGAACCTCGATGAGCAGGAGCTGCGCGACCACCACGGCTATCCGATCGCGGAGCCGCTCGTGCGCCCGGCCGACACCGCGCGCGAGCGCTTCGTTGAGGCACTCGAGGACGACGTAAACACGGCGCAGGCGATCGCCGCGCTGTTCGACCTCGTGCGCGAGATCAATCGTCGCCGCGATGCAGCACAGGACGCCGTGGCGGAACAACAGACGTTGCGCGAGTTGGCGGACCTACTCGGGCTGCGGCTTGCGGAAGCAGACGCTGAGGCAGACCTCGATGTGGTCGCGCTGTCGAAGCTCGCAAAGCAGTTCGAGGTCGTGTGCGGTGGCACCGATGCGGCCTCGACGATCGAGGCGCTGCTCGCGCATCGCGAGGAGGCGCGGCAGACGCGCAGCTTTGCGGTGGCCGATGGCATTCGCGATGGACTCGCGGCTGCGGGCATCGAGATCGAAGACACACCCGCCGGGCCGCGCTGGAGCGCACGCGCCAGCTAGCGACCTCGTGATCCGCTAGAAGCGCATCATCCGGCGGCGCGTCACGACGATGAGCGCGACGATCGTCGCGAGCACCGCCACGGCCAGCAGACGCAAGCCAATCGAGGTCTCGATACCACGTTCCATCGTGGTATCCGGCGTCGGGCTCGGTGCGACGGACTGGGCAGGGCCGGTGCCGGTCGCGGGCGCACGAGGCGTACTCGTTGTGCTCGCGTTTGGGCTCGGATTGCGGTCGGACGGCAGTGTTGGCGTGGCGACGATCGCCTGTGCGGGCACGGTCGGTGCCGCACGCGGCGGGTCAGCGTTGTTGCCGCAGATCGAGCCGTCCTGTGGCGTCGCACCGTTGAGCAGATACGCATTCACGACGTCATCCACGCAACGCACACCCGAGAGGTAGACGGTGTGGCCGTCACCCTCGTGGGTGAGTAGCACGCCGCTGGGTATTGCCTTGCGCGCAGCGAGCGCCCACTCGAACGGCGTCGCAGGATCGTTCGTGGTACCGACGATCAGGACGGGCGGCGCGCCGGTCGCACCAGTGACATCGACCGGCTGTGACGCCACCGGCCAGAGCGCGCAACCGAGGCCACCCGAAGCCATCGAGCGACCGATGCGCGGCGCAACCTTCACCAGCTCATCAGCCAGCGCGCGATAGTGCGTGAGGTCTCGTGAGTACTCGTAGTCGAGGCAGTTCACGGCGGCGTTCATCTCGAGCTGGTTTGCGTAACTGCCATCGCTCTGGCGCCCGAGGTAGGCATCGGCGAGACGCACGAACGTGCTCGCATCACCGTTGCGGGCTTCGGCAACGGCACGCTCGAGCGCGCGCCAACTGAATGGGCGATACAGCGCCTGGAACGCGCCGAGCAGCACTTCGCCCGGTCCGGCGGGGCGGTCGAGGCCGGGCGCAGGGATCGGCCTGGTGCGCGCCTGGTCGACGAGATCTTTGATCGCGCTCCACGCGTCCTTGCCACCCTCGGACAACGGGCATGAGCGCTGCTTGCAGCTGGCGTCAAAGCCATCAATCGCACGCTCGAAACCGATCGCCTGCTGCGCGGTCGCCTCGTCGGCAGTAAGGCCCGGATCGATCGGGCCGTCGAGCACGAGCGCACGTACGCGTGTGGGGAAGCGGTCGGCATACAGCTCGCCAAGCAACGTGCCATACGAGAAACCGACGTACGTGAGCTTCTCGTCGCCAACGGCTTCGCGAATGCGGTCCATATCACGCACGACGTCGAGCGATCCGAGGTGCGCGAGCATGTCGCCACCTCGCTGGCCACAGAGCGTGGCGAAGTCGCGCGTGATGCGTGTGACCTCGGCCCACTGGTCGTCGTTCGACGGCTCGGGCTCGCTCGCAGCGAGCTGTTGGATCTTGTCGTGGCAGAGCAGCGGCGTGCTGCCGGCGACGCCGCGCGGGTCGAAGCCAACGATGTCGAAGCGGTCACGAATCTCAACAGGAAACGCGGTCGCGATGGAGCGCGCGAAGTCCACGCCAGAGGCGCCGGGGCCGCCAGGGTTCACAAGCAGTGAGCCGACTCGCTTCGATGGATCGCGTGCGGGGGTGCGCACCAGCGCGAGCTCGATCGTGCGGCTGTTCGCATTGGCGTAGTCGAGCGGCACGCGCAACGTCGCGCATTGATACGGCGCGCCGCACTCGACCCACGGGAGGTTGCCCTGCGCGGAGACGTGCGTCTGACCTCGACCGTTCGCGACGAGTGCGAACACGGTGACTGACAGCAACAGCGCTGCAGCGAGCGCCGACGAACGAGGCAAGCGGCGTACCATCACGACATGATGGTACAGACGCGCCTCACCTACTTCGTTATCTCTCTGTGTATCGCCGCGACCGTCGCGGTCGTGGGCTGCTCGCAGCAGGGCGCACCACCCGCGGCAACCTCGACCGCTGGCACGAGCACGGCCGCTCCGGCGACGGCGACTGCCACCGCCGCGCCGAGCACGGCGATCCTCTCCGCAACGGCGACCGTGCCGGCCTCGAGGCCGCCAATCGTCGAGCCGACCCGCATCGAGTGGGACTCAAAGGCAGTCACGGCGAAGCCGGACGTCTACTTCCGCATTCCGTGCCCGGCGGCAGCCGACCCGACCAAGTCGAACCCGGGCGTGGTCTTCGCCCCGGACTCGCCTACCTCGGTCGCTTGCATCACCGACGCCATGAAGGCGAACAAGGAGTCCGAGCAGGCCGCGACCTTCCTCCAGCGCTACGGGGGCTTCCTCGCGAGCGTGCAGGAGCAGGGAAAGGTGGACACGGGGACGATTTCCGCACCCTGGCAGAACATGGGGAGGCCGGAGGCGGTCTTTCTAGGCTCCACGCCGGGGATGATCCCGCTGAGTCTGCTGGTCGGGGCTTCCTCGACCGGGCCGGTCGGGCAGTGGCTGAAGGCGCCGGCCTACGCCTCGGCGCTCGGGGCTGAGACTGACGTCATCGCGTGGTCGGAGTACGCCACGCTGGCGGCTCAGCCGGCCAGTCCGGCGGGAACCCAGCGGTTCCTGGCGACGCTGCCGGTGCGGAAGTGCCGAGCCTGCGCCGACCTCGCCCAGTTGCGGGTCATGTTCGACTTCGGGGTGGACGGGGGCTACCTCGGCTGGGAGCTTCAGGCTCCGGGCCCGGGCGGTCCGGCGCCGACGAGCATTCCCACGGGGACGGCTACGCCTCGGTAGCCTCGAAGGACGCCTCGCTGGGGTAGGACGCGTTGCCCTCCGGGGGGGCGTATCCGTATACTCATTCGGCTCGACTCCCGCCACGGCGGGGGTCGAATTCTTGTCCGGCAGTCTGGTGACGGACGGGCTCGAGCCCGAGTGGCGCAACGGTAGCGCAGCCGATTTGTAATCGGAAGGTTGGCGGGTTCGAATCCCCTCTCGGGCTCCACGTGAGCTTCGAGCTCCCGGTGGGAAACCAATCGGGAGTGCGTCACAAGCGACGGCAGGGACCGGGCAGGGGTGGGAGAGTGGTTAATTCCAGCGGTCTGTAAAACCGCCGCTTTACGGCTACGCAGGTTCGAATCCTGCCCCCTGCACCAGCAACCAAGTATGTAGGAAGTCGTTTCGGGCCCTGATAGCTCAGTTGGTAGAGCGCGTTCTTGGTAAGAACGAGGTCATCGGTTCAAATCCGATTCAGGGCTCCATCAACCGTCAGCCTGATTCGATCAGTTCGAGGAGCGAGCGATGGCGAAGGGGAAGTTCGAGCGGAACAAGCCGCACGCGAACGTGGGGACGATCGGTCACGTAGACCACGGCAAGACATCGCTGACGGCGGCGATCACGAAGGTGCTGGCGCTCAAGGGCGAGGCAGAGTTCCGCGCGTTCGACTCGATCGACAACGCGCCGGAAGAGCGAGCCCGTGGCATCACGATTGCCATCGCGCACGTCGAGTACGAGACGGAAAAGCGCCACTACGCGCACGTCGACTGCCCGGGCCACGCGGACTACATCAAGAACATGATCACCGGAGCCGCGCAGATGGACGGCGCGATCCTGGTGGTCGCTGCTCCTGACGGCCCGATGCCGCAGACGCGTGAGCACCTGCTGCTGGCGCACCAGGTCGAGGTCCCCTCGATCGTGGTGTTCCTCAACAAGTGCGACGTCATGGAAGACCCGGAGCTCCTGGAGCTCGTCGAGCTCGAGCTGCGTGAGCTCTTGACCTCGAACCAGTTCCCCGGCGACGACATTCCGATCATCCGTGGCTCAGCACTGAAGGTGCTGGAGTCGACCTCGACGGACGCGGATGCACCTGAGTACAAGTGCATCTGGGAGCTGATGGACGCGGTCGACAACTACATCCCGCAGCCGGAGCGCCCGGTGGACCAGCCGTTCCTGATGCCGATCGAAGACGTCTTCGGCATCAAGGGCCGCGGCACGGTGGTCACAGGCCGCATCGAGCGCGGGATCGTGAAGGTCGGCGAGGAAATCGAGATCGTCGGCATCAAGGAGTCCCGCAAGACCACGGTCACGGGCGTCGAGATGTTCAAGAAGCTGCTGGACCAGGGCGAGGCTGGCGACAACGTCGGCTGCCTGCTGCGCGGCATTGAGCGTGAGGACATCGAGCGCGGCCAGGTGCTGGCCAAGAGCGGGTCGATCACGCCGCACAAGAAGTTCCAGGGCGAGGTGTACGTACTCTCGAAGGACGAGGGTGGTCGCCACACGCCGTTCTTCAACGGCTACCGCCCGCAGTTCTACATGCGGACGACGGACGTGACGGGGAACGTGATGCTGCCCGAAGGCACCGAGATGGTGATGCCGGGCGACAACGTGACGGTGGGCATTGAGCTCATCACTCCGGTCGCGCTCGAAGAGGGCCTGCGCTTCGCCATCCGCGAGGGTGGTCGCACCGTCGGCGCTGGCGTCGTCACCAAGATCGTCGAGTAAAAGCGACTCATTAGAGTCGTTGCTGCGCTGAGGCGCACAGAAGGAGGGCAGCAATGCCCAAGGGCCGAGAAGACCGCGAGCACATCACACTGGCCTGCAGCGTGTGCCGTGCCCGCACCTACCACACGTTCAAGAACCGCCGGAACGACCCGGAGCGGCTGGAGCTGAAGAAGTACTGCCCCAGCTGCCGGCAGCACCAGGCGCACCGCGAGACTCGATAACCCGAGTCCGCTCAGGGCGCGATGGGCGACAGCGTCGCTACACTCGATGTAGCGAATACGCAGGCAGGAGCACCACGATGGGCCGAGCGGCCCGACGAGAGCAAGAGCGATCGACTCGGCGACAGCCGAAGTCTGTGCCGTCGCGTGGTCTGCCGTCCGTGTCGACCTCGGCACCGCTGGCGGCTGGTGCGACGCGTCCCGCGGTTGGCCCCTGGTGGAAGCCGCGCTGGGCGATGGACATCATCAGCGAGCTGCGAAAGGTGACTTGGCCGAGCCGTCAGGAGACGATGAACCTCACCGTTGTGGTGATCGTGATCTCGCTCCTGTTTGGCCTCGTGCTTGGTGCTGCGGACTTCGCGTTCTCGTGGGCCGTGGAATACACGCTCCTCCGATAGAACGCAGGCAGGAACTCCCTTTGACGAACGCAGCCATCAGCGACAACGACTACCAGGCCGAAGACGGCGATGTCGACGCGCCCGAGGCGAGCGACGGTCGCCAGTGGTACATCGTCCAGACCTACTCGGGCTACGAGAACAAGGTCAAGACAAACCTCGACCAGCGCGTGAAGCACATGGACATGACGGACAAGATCTTCGAGGTGATTATCCCCACCGAAGAAGAGATCGAAATCCGTGAGGGACAGCGCCGCACGGTGTCGCGCAAGCTGTTCCCCGGCTATGTGCTGGTGCAGATGGTCATGAACGACGACTCCTGGTACGTCGTCCGCAACACACCGGGCGTGACCGGCTTCGCCGGCAGCACGAGTGAGACCGACCGCTCGCGGCCGATGCCGCTGGGCGACGAAGAGGTCGCTCGCATTCTGCGGACGATGCACACGGCAGCGCCGCGCATCAACATCGGATTCAAGGTCGGCGAAGCGGTGCGCGTCACAGACGGCCCATTCGTCGACTTCGTTGGCCAGGTCGACGATATCAACCTCGATAAGGGGAAGGTCCGCGTCATGGTCTCGATGTTCGGCCGGGATACTCCGGTCGAGCTCGACTTCCTGCAGGTGGAGAAGCAGTAGGCTTCACCGCTCGCATGTCTGACCGGCTCATGCCGGTGGGACAACCAATTGCTCGCAGCGCGGGAGTGTACCGAGGGGACTCGGGGCACGTTGGACCGCTTAGAGATGTAGAAGGTTTCGATGGCTAAGAAAGTTCGCGCCGTCGTCACCCTGCAGATTCCTGCAGGGAAGGCGAATCCTGCGCCGCCGGTGGGCACCGCCCTCGGCCCGCACGGCATCAACATCATGGATTTCGTGAAGGGCTACAACGAGCGGACGGCTGGCATGGATGGCCAGATCATCCCGGCCCAGATCACGATCTTCGAGGACCGTTCGTTCACGTTCGTCCTCAAGACCCCGCCGGCCTCTGACCTGCTGCGCAAGGCAGCTGGTGTGCCGAAGGGCTCTGCAAGTCAACTGCGTGAGGTCGCCGGCTCGGTGACCGCAGCGCAGATTCGCCAGATTGCCACGACCAAGCTTCCCGACCTGAACACGACTGACATCGATCAGGCGATCAAGTCCATCGAGGGCACTGCGCGCTCGATGGGGATTCAGGTGAACTAGCCATGGCAACTGAAGGCAAGCGCATGACCGCGGCTCGCGCCAAGGTCGACAAGAACCAGCTCTACGACGTCGCGGCTGCGGTCGCGCTCGTGAAGGACTCTGCCACGGCGAAGTTCGACGAGACCGTCGAGCTCCACCTGCGCACCGGCCTCGATGGCCGTCACGCGGATCAGCAGATCCGTGGCTCGGTGGTACTCCCGAACGGCCTTGGCAAGACCATGCGCGTTCTGGTGTTCGCCGAGGGCGAGGCTGCAACGCTCGCGACTCAGGCCGGCGCCGACGAAGTCGGTGGCGACGAGCTGATCGACAAGGTTGCGGCTGGCTACACGTCGTTCGACGTGGCGCTGTCGCAGCGTGACCTGATGGGCAAGGTCGGCCGTCTGGGCCGCGTGCTCGGTCCGCGCGGACTGATGCCGAACCCCCGCTCCGGCACTGTCGTGGAGACTCCCGACATGGCTCGTGCGGTGCGTGAGGCCAAGGCCGGTCGCGTCGAGTTCCGTCTGGACCGCACCAACCTGGTGCACGTCCCGATCGGCAAGGTGTCGTTCGCTCCTGAGACGCTGACCGAGAACCTCACGGCGTTGGTCAGCGAGATCGTGCGCAACAAGCCGTCCGCGGCGAAGGGCCAGTACATCAAGGGCGCGACGCTGACCTCGACCATGGGGCCGGGCGTTCACGTGGAAGTCGCGTCAGTGATGGCGCTGGCAGCCGAGTCCAACAGCTAGACAACTCGTAGGGGCTGCGGCTGACCGTCGCAGCCCCTATAGTGTTTGAGAACCAGCCGCGGCCCTCGGGCCTCGGCACCGCCAAAGACCACGGGTGCGAGGCTTCCAACCTCGCTCAAGGGCCTTCCGAGGCTGCCTGTGTAGGTGGGGACGCACGAGTCGCATGGCAGACCGCCATGCCGAGACTGACGCCTCTCGCGTCACCTCCACTCGCGCCCTCCTCCTTGGCGGAGCAGGGCGCGTCTTTGATCTCGGGCCTTGTGTTGGGGCATCCGAGGCTGAGACCGCAGATGGAGGTGTCGTTGCCTACACAGCACAAGATTGACCAGGTAGCGGACCTGACCGCCCTCCTGCGTGATGCCGAGATTGCGATCGGCACGTCGTACAAGGGCCTGACCGTTGCTGAGCTGACGGCCCTGCGCCGCCAGCTGAACGCAGCCGGTGTGCAGGTGCGCGTGGTGAAGAACACGCTGCTGCGCCGCGCAGCAACCGAGGCCGGCAACGCCGACTTCGGCCAGCTGGCACAGCAGGACACGGCGATCATCGTGGGCTCCGACGTCGTTGAGACGGCTCGGCTGGTCGCGACGTACCGCCGTGAGCACGCGAACTCGCCGTTCGCGATTCGCAATGCGGTCGTCTCGGGTGACCTCGTCGATGCGGCGTACGTCGAGGACCTGTCGACGGTGCCGCCACGTGACGAGTTGATCGCACGAATCGCTGGTGGACTCACGGGCAAGATCCGCGAGTTCGCCGGTCTGCTGCAGGCCACGACTCGGGACTTCGCGGGTCTGATCGACGCGCGCGCGACCCAGCTCGAAGGTCAGCAGTAACAAGCAGTCAGGAACAGACGCCTGGCTGCGGCCGGCGATTGAAGGAGATGCACAATGGCTAAGGTTGAAGACGCTCTCGAGATCATCAAGGGCATGACCATCCTCGAGCTCCGCGATCTGAACAAGGCGATCGAGGAAGAGTTCGGCGTCACCGCCGCCGCCCCGATGATGATGGCTGCCGCCCCGGCCGCCGGTGGTGGCGCTGCCGCCGCCGACGAGGAGCAGACCGAGTTCGACCTGATCCTCACCGACTTCGGTGCGAACAAGATCAACGTCATCAAGGTCGTCCGCGAGCTGACGAACCTGGGTCTGAAGGACGCCAAGGACCTGGTCGAGGCTGCCCCCAAGACGGTCAAGGAGGCCATGCCGAAGGCAGAGGCCCAGACCGCCAAGGAGAAGCTGGAAGAGGCCGGCGCGAAGGTGGAGCTCAAGTAGCTCTCCTCCGCTCCTAGCGAGCGCTATTCAACGCCCGGGGACAATCTCCCCGGGCGTTGTTTGTTGTTTGCTCGTGATTCCTCGCAAATGAGACGTGGGGCACCCCCGATCTGCGTGGTACCCTGCGCCCGTGCAGTGCTTTCGATGTGACCAACCGGCAACGCAGGAGTGCCCACGCTGCGGCACGCTCTACTGTGACGACCATGGCGATGCGCTCTGTGAGCGCTGCATGGATCCCACGTCGGCGCTGCCGTCTTACCGCGTCTATCGCGGCTCGCTGATCGCGCTGCTGATTGGCTCGGTCTTCGCCGTGTGGCTGCTCGTGCGCCCCGGTGGTGAGGCTGACCAGGCGGGGCCGTCCTCGGCGCTCGCAGCGGTGCTGCCGAGCGGCACGCCGACTCGTGCTGCTACGCAGGCGCCGGTCGTCGTACCGAGTGGCACTCCGATTGGCTCCGCCACTCCAGGCGGATCGCCGACGCCTGCTCCCAGCGCCACCGCAACGACGGCACCTGCGACACCCTCGCCGACTGCTGCGCCCAGCACGCCGACCTCGTACACCGTGAAGTCTGGCGACACGCTGTTCTCGATTGCCGAGCAGTTCCGAAACGGCACGCCGCTAGCGACCTACGTGAACCGCATCTACCAGCTGAACAATCTTGGCGAAAACAGCCTGCTGTCCCTCGGAGATGTGATAAAACTCCCGACACAGTGACGACCGAGCCAGAAGTACTCGAGACCAACGAACAGACGCGGCCGGCGCTCGTGCGCATGGCTGTGATGTACGTGCCGTTAGCGCTGATCTCGACCGTCTTCGCGATCTACGCGTTCGGCAACTTCATGAGCGGCGCGACCGGCGCCATCATCCCTGCGATCTTCGTCGGCATCTTCGCGTTCTCCTTCGCGACATTGGCACTGAGCGCGATCCGCGACCTGCGTGGTGCGGAGCCGATCACCTCGCGCGGGCCGGTGCGTCGCACGTGGTCGCGCGGCGGGCTGCTGTGGTTCTTCCGCTCGCACTACCTGTACGTCGGCAACGACGTGTTCACGGTGCGAGCGCTGACGGCCGTGAGCCTGCATCCGGGCGACTCAGTCGAGGTCGATCACTGGCCACACACCAAGCACGTGCTGCGCGTGCGTCTGCTCTCCACTGGCTCCGGCGACACTCCAAGCGAGCCCGCGCCGGCAGCACCGAGTTCCGGCCTCGACCGCAGCTCCGGTCGCAACTGGCGCTAGGCACAGCACATGACCGAGCAGGCAGACGGCGCACCTCGATATACCGTGCGTGTCTCCGAGCTGCCAGCCGAGGAGCGCCCGCGCGAGCGATTGCTTCGCCTCGGGCCACAGGCCCTGACCAGCGCTGAGCTAATCGCGATCTTGCTGCGCACTGGCACGGCAGCGATGGGCGTGATGGACGTCGCGACGCATCTGGTCACCTCGCGGCAAGGGCTGCGCGGGCTGGCCTCGATGGATCTGTCGCTGCTCGCGAAGGAGCACGGCGTCGGCGATGCGAAGGCGACGACGATCGCTGCTGCGTTCGAGCTCGGCCGTCGGCTCGCACTCGAGGGTGACGTACTGCGACCGCAGGTGCTCAACCCCGCTGATATCGCGCGACTGCTGCAGGCGGAGATGGAGCTCCTGCAGCAAGAAGAGCTCCGCCTGCTCACGCTCGACACGAAGCATCAGCTGATCTCGAACACGATGCTGTACCGCGGCTCGCTCAACTCTGCACCCGCGCGTGTCGCCGAGGTGTTCCGCGAGGCAGTGCGCCAGAACGCGGCCGCGATCGCCGTCGCGCACAATCACCCGAGTGGTGACCCCACACCCAGCTCTGATGATGTGCGCTTCACCGAAGCAATCGTCGAAGCAGGTCACCTGATCGAGGTGGACGTGCTCGACCATCTCGTATTCGGGCATGGTCGTTACATCTCGCTGCGCGAGCGCGGGCTGGGATTCGCGTAGGCGCACTGTTACCCTGCGCGGCATGAACTGGATCGACCTCGTCATCGCCGGGACCATCGCATGGTCCACGTTCAGCGCCTTCCGTCAGGGGCTGATTCGCGTCGTCGTCTCGCTGCTTTCGACCGTGCTCGGTGCGGTGCTTGCGGGCCGGCTGTACGCGCGGCTCGCGGACAACATCGACTTCCTGATCGCTGACCCTGCCGTGCGGAACCTCGTGGCATTCGTCGCGATCTTCGCGGGCATGATCGTGCTGGGGCAGATCGCATCGATATTCCTGCGCACGGCCTCGTCTGTGCTCTTCCTCGGCCCAATGGATCACCTCGGTGGCGCCGTGTTCGGGCTCGTCCAAGGTGTACTGACGGTTGAGCTGCTGCTGTTCGCACTCACGACGTTCCCGGTGGTGCCGGGGCTGAACTCGGGCCTGGAAGGGTCGACGCTCGCGCCGATCTTTATCCAGCGCATCCCGGTCTTCGAGCAGCTGCTCCCTATCGAGTTCCGAGCCGGGATCGATAACTTCCGAGCAGGCTCGATCCCCGGGCTGCCCTCGCTGCCAGGTGGGCTGCCGGCGGGCATCATCCCCGGCATGGGTGGCAGCGGCGCCGGGAAACCCTGACGATCCCAATCCAAACGGCGTAGACTCCCCCGCATAGCGGGAGCGGTGCCGGTGGCGATTGAACGTCGCGCTCTGGTTCTGAACCAAAACTACGAGCCGCTCAACGTGTGCGCGGTGCGCCGTGCCTTCGTCCTTGTCTACCACGGCAAAGCGGAGGTGATTGAGACCGCGGACGACCGCATTCGCGGCGTCGATACCGATTTCCCTCTGCCCTCCGTGATTCGCCTACATGCGCCTGTGAAGCGACCTCGCCCGCGCGTGCGACTGACGCGCAAAGAGGTCTTCGCGCGAGACGATCAGCGCTGCCAGTACTGCGGCATCTCCGGCATCGAGCTGACCCTCGACCACGTGATGCCTCGCCATCGAGGCGGGCCGCACGAATGGGAGAACCTCGTTGCCGCCTGCCGCTCCTGCAACCACCGCAAGGGTGGCAGGACGCCGGCGGAGGCACGCATGAATCTGATGCGTCAGCCTGTCCGCCCAGCCGCCACTCCGGCCGCGCTCTTCGGGCAGTACCTGGAGCGCTACCGAGAGTGGCATCCCTTTCTCCTCGGCTGGATGGATCGCAGCAAGCGCTCGGCAGCAGCCGCCTCGTAACCCTCGAATGAGGGTCTTTTTGTGTCCGCCTCGGTGAATCCCTGACTCAACGGCTCGGCGAGCCCGCGCATCCTGTGTGCATGGATGTCACTTCGACAGCTCACGTCACACCTGCTGCCACGACTGCTGCGCACGCTCCTGCCTCGAGTGCGGCGTCGGCGGGCGCGTTTGCCGGTGCGCTGGGTGACCAGCAGCGACGGCTGGCGGCGACCGATGTGCTGGGCTCGATGCCGCCGATGGTGGCCGAGCAGATCGTGAAGAGCGTGCCCGGCGGCAAGTCGCCAATGGGTGCGGTCGAGGAGCTGTTCAAGGCGATCAAGAGCGGCGAGATGGTGCCGACGCAGGAGCAGCTCGCAGCGAAGGACTGCATCATCGCGACGACCGCGCGTGCCACGCAGGCGTTCGAGTCGCCCGAGGCGATGTGGTCCACGATGCGACAGATGCTCGGCTCTGGCCCGGTGCTACAGGACGCGGTCTCCTACGCCGAGGCAGCACAGCAAAACACGACACCAGCAGCGGCAATCTCCACGCGCGAGGAAGCGAACGCGATTCTCGGCGGGCCGATTCCCAACTCGAAGCTCAACTGGTGGGAGACGGCGATCCGCTTCCTAGTGGACCAAGCACACCTCGCGGCGATGTCTGCTGCTGGTGCGGCGAACGCCACAGCGAGCAGCTCCAAGCTCGTCGGCTAGCTCCACACATTCGAGACGTATGCGAAGAGCGGCCTTGCGCCGCTCTCGTTGTATCCGTGCCGGACTCGAGGTGGGCGCTATTGCGGCTCGCCGTAGGCGTCCTCGACCTGTACGAGGTCGTCAATGCCAAGCTCATCACGCACCGAGACGAAGGACTCCAGGACGGCACGAGCGCTGCCCCAGCGGCGCTTCTTGACGGCGGCCAGCGCCTGCTCACCGCGGGCGGCTGCGTTCGGCAGCACTTCCTCGGTGCGCTTCTGCAGCGCGCGCCACATCTCCGGCGGGTGGTTCAGCGACATGCGCGCGTACTGCAGCGCGATGAAAAGATTGCCGAGCGAGTCTTCCTCGTCCCAGTCGGCCGGGGGCGCCTTCAACAGCGTCTTCATCGCCTGGTGACGCTGCTCGTTCTCCCACGTGCGGTCGAGGCCGAGCGAGACCAGCTGCGCCTCAGCGTCGGACTCGAGCACGAGCTCACGCAGCGAGGAGCGCACAAGCTCGGAACCCTCGGGCTGGTCACCTTCTGGCTCGGTGATGCGCGGGTAGCCATCGAGTGACTGGCGGACGTGCTGCAGCGCCACAGCGAGTACGTGCGCGAGCGCGTGCGTCGGGACGCCCGAGTGCAGCGAGATGGTGACCGCATCGTCCGACCACTCGACGTCCGAGAGGCCCTCGCCGTCGTACGCAACGACCTGGAGCTCGCGGTCGGCAGCCGCAAGGCGCCCCGCCACGAGCTGGTACATCGCGTCGATGTCCTGGCCGATGTCCTTGTTGAGCACCTTCATGGCATCCCCCTTCGGCGCGTACGGGCAGCGCCGTCCGCGCATCTTACCCGAGACAACGTCCTGGCTAGGGGCACGGATTTAGAGGACGAGCGGCTGGCAGTGCAGGCAGTAGTCGGTCTCGCTGCCGCCTCGAACCTGCGAGTGGATCGGCTGGCCGCAGCGCGGGCAGGGCTCATCCGCCTTGCGGTGCACGCGGAGGTGGTCACGCCACTCCTCGTTGCTCTGGTACAGACGGTCGGCGACCTCAGCTTCGAGGATGGGAATGGCCCACTCGATGGTGGAGCGCATGGCGCGGTAGAGGCGGCGCATGTCGTCTTCGTCCATCGTGGCGCGGCGGCGATGCGGGTGCAGGCCTGCCTCCCAGAGGATCTCGTCGGAGTAGGCGTTGCCGACGCCGGCGATGAACTTCTGATTGGTGAGCGTCGGCTTGATCTGGCCCGGGTGCTTCTTCAGCCGGGCGACGAACGTGTCCTCGTCTACCTCGAGCGCATCGGGGCCGAGCTCGGCCATCTGCGGCACGGTCTCCAGCTCGGCGGTCGGGACGAGGTACCAGCGGCCCATCTTGCGCGCGTCCGAATAGCGCAGCTCGTGACCGTCTTCGAAGCCCAGCACGAGCGCGGTCATCGGGCGCTTCCGCTCGGTGGGCTCGGCCCAGTGGAAGCGACCGGTCAGCATCGGGTTCACGATCAGCAGCCGGTCGTCGTCGGTCGCGAAGAGCAGGAACTTGCCGTGGCGGCGCAGCGTCACGAACTGATGGCCAGCCAGCGTCGCGAGGCCATCGGAACCGGTGCGAATGAGCCACGGGAAGCGCGAGTCGGTCGAGGTGAGCGTGTTGCCCACGAGCCGCGGCTCGAGGAAGTGACGAATCGCCTCGAGGTCAGGGATTTCAGGCATGACTCAGTATCACCCGATTGGGGCTACCGGATCACTCCTCCGGGACGGGCAGGTGCGGGCCATTCCAGCGCGGGTACGAGCCGAGCACGCGCAGCCACAACGTGACCTCGCGGGTCGCCTCGAGTGCCTCGCGGACATTGTCGTCGAGACGGTGCCCTTGGAAGTCCACGAGGAACACGTAGGTGCCGAGCGCGTGCCGCGTGGGCCGCGACTCGACGCGGGTCAGGTTGAGGCCGCGGTTCGAGAAGATGTTCAGCACCTCGACCAGTGAGCCCGGGCGGTCGTGGTGCGTGGTGAACGCGATCGAGCTCTTGTCGTCGCCCGTGCGCGGCGCGTCCTCGGCGCCCAGCACGACGAAGCGGGTCTCGTTGCCGGGCTCGTCGGCGAGGTCGTCGTGGTAGATGTGCGCGCCGTAGAGGTCAGCGGCGATGTGGCTGCCGATGGCGGCTGTGCCAGGCTCGGCGATGGCGGACTCGATGGCACCGGCCGTCGAGAGCGCCGCGATCGGCTCGGCGTTGGGCATGAAGCGGGCGATGTTGGCGCGGCACTGACCAAGCGCCTGCGGGTGCGAGTGCACGCGGCGCACCTGGCGCAGGTCGAGCCCCTCGACGCCCACGAGTGCGTGGCGGATCGGCAGCACGACCTCGCCGCGAATCTGGACCTTCGAGGCCTCGCGGAGCAGCAGGAGCTGCGTCTCGACGACGGGGCCTTCGATGGCGTTCTCGATGGCGCAGACGGCAGCGTCGGCTCCGCCCGCTTCGACGGTTTCGACCGAGGCGGTGAACGTCGGGTGCGGCAGCAGGTCCGCGGTGGGATCAAAGGCGATCGCGGCCGCCTCGGTGTAGGTACCGCGGGGACCGAGGAAGCTGAGGCGCACCCGGTGCTACCCGGTCACCGTGGCGCCCGCGACGAGGCGCCGGAACTCCGGCTCGGCCTCCTGCGGGATCACCGCGATGATCTCGTCGCCCGCGCGCAGGACGGTGTCGCCGTTCGGTACCTCGGGCGCGCCGCCCTCGTGCACGACGAGCGAGATGATCGAGTTCTCAGGCAGGCGCAGCGAGCGAACTGCTGCGCCCTCGGCCTCGGAACCCGCGATCACGTGCAGATCTACGAGCTGCAGGCCGGAGCCGTGCAGCTTCATCAGCGGAATAAACGTGTGCTCCGGCAGGTCGAACTCGATCTGCGCCATGATCGCGCCGGTCGCGGAGACCGTGGAGTCGATGCCAAGCTCGCGGAACAGCCGCTCGTTGCGAGGGTTGTTCACGCGAGCAATCGTGCGCCCGACCTTGAACCAGTGCTTCGCGACCTGGCAGGAGACGAGATTCGCACCATCGTCGCCCGTGACGGCGATCAGCATGTCTGCGCGACGCGCGCCGACGCTCTCGAGGAAGACGACCTCCGTGCCGTCACCGTGGACGACCATCTCGCCCAGCTCCTCGCGGAGCGCGCCGGCCCGACTGCGGTCGCGATCGACGAGGACGACCTCGTGATCCGCGAGCGCCTGCAGCTCCAGCCCGAGGCCGTATCCGACGGTGCCAGCGCCCACGACGATGATGTACATGGCTACTGCTCCCGGATGAGGGCGTCGTACGCCATCTGGGCACCGATGTTGGTCGGGCTAAACGTCCGGAGACCGAGGTTCGCGAAGATCTCACCGCGGAACGGGTCGGAGACGCGAGCGACGACGACCTTCACTCCGAAAATGTGCTTGGCAATCTGAGAGCCGAGAAGGTTGCGGTTGTCGCCCTGCGTCAGAGCGAAGAACGCGTCAGCCTCCTGGACGCCAGCGGCCTCCAGAACCGACTCGTCGTAGCCGGAGCCGACGAGCGTCTCGCCCTGGAAGTCGGATGGGAGCCGTCGGAACGAGTACGGGTCTGTGTCGATGACGGTGATGGAGTTGCCCTCGTGCTCCAGTCGAGCAGCGAGGGTCGAGCCAACACGGCCACACCCCATGATCACAACGCGCATTGGGGAGCTCCTCGCGCTGGCTACTAGGCCAGCTGGTCGGGCCGCGGCGGGTAGCGGATGATCCAGACCTGCGCAGCGGCGTTCTCAAGCACCGACAGCGCCATCTGGCCAACCTCGTACCGGCCGTATGACCGATGGTATGCCAGTCCGATCACCACCGCATCCACGCGCAGCGCTGCTGCCTCGTCGACGACTGCGGTGCCGGCATGACGGGCCTGCACAATGTTTCCCTCGAGCTTGAGGTTGTACTTGGAGGCCGCCTTCTCGGCGGCGCTCATGATCTCCTCGCCACGCTCCAGGTCGGCTGTGAGCTCGGCGTCGACGGGCAGTGCCCGCGGCACCTCGATCACATGGAGGCCGAACAGGCTGGCGTGGACGCGCATCGCGGTCTCGCACGCGAGGCTCAGTGCGTAGTTCGACGCATCGCTGCCATCCACGACGACGAGGATGGAACGGACCGCTTCGGGCCCAGCGCTTCGAACCATGAGATGCCTCCGCGGCTGCCTCGCCCCACGAGGGGAAGGCGATTCGAGGGATCGTACGTCGCGGGGCATGGGGCGCAAGCAGCGACAGCCGGGGCCAGATCGCTCTGAAACACGCTTGCAACCCGCGCGGCTGGGCCGCGACGCGGGGTACAATGGCCTTCGTTACACAGATACAGGTGGGGGGACAGATGCCGGCAGTACGCGGAGCCAGTGGAAACGGTCGATCGAAGAGCACGACGGCAACTCGCCGCGCTCCTGCGTCGCGCGCGACGACCGCAGCGCGCACGAACGGCCGCACTGCCGCTGCTCCCAAGGCTACGGCTCCTCGCGTCACCAGCACTCGGCGCGCCTCGGCTGCTCCGGCTCACGGCCAGATGCAGCGTGAGGGCACGGCGTCCTGGACGGTGAAGGCCGGCCTGGCGCAGATGCTCAAGGGCGGCGTGATCATGGACGTCGTCACCGTGGAGCACGCGAAGATCGCCGAAGAGGCTGGCGCCTGCGCCGTGATGGCGCTGGAGCGCGTCCCGAGCGACATCCGTGCCGCCGGCGGCGTCGCGCGCATGTCGCGGGTCGACCTGATCGAGGAGATCTGCAAGTCCGTCACCATCCCGGTGATGGCGAAGGCGCGCATCGGCCACTTCGTCGAGGCGCAGATCCTCGAGTCGATCGGCGTTGATTACGTCGACGAGTCCGAAGTGCTGACGATGGCGGACGACGTCCACCACATCGACAAGAACGCGTTCAAGGTGCCGTTCGTCTGCGGTTGCCGCGACCTGGGCGAGGCGCTGCGCCGCATCGCCGAGGGGGCCGCGATGATCCGCACCAAGGGCGAAGCCGGCACCGGCGACATCGTCGAGGCCGTGCGCCATATGCGCGCGCTCTGGGGCGGCATCCGCAAGGTGCAGAGCGCTCCCGACGACGAGCTCGCTGTGATCGCCAAGGACCTGCAGGTCCCGCTGGACCTGGTGAAGGAAGTGAAGCGGCTCGGCAAGCTGCCGGTCGTGAACTTCTCGGCTGGTGGCATCGCGACTCCCGCGGACGCCGCTCTGATGATGCAGCTGGGCGCCGAGGGCGTGTTCGTCGGCTCCGGCATCTTCAAGTCCGGTGAGGGCCTCACGGCGCGCGAGGCAATCAAGGCGCAGTCGCGCATGGCGTCTGCGATCGTGAAGGCCGTGACGTACTACAACGACCCGGACATGCTGGCCGAAGTCTCGCGTGGCCTCGGTGACGCGATGCGCGGCCAGTCGGTCGCCTCGATCCCGGTGTCGCAGCAGCTGGCCAGTCGCGGGGTTTAACACAGACCGGTAGCACGTAACGACGGGCGAGCGACACTCGCCCGGGCAGACGGAGGGCGCAACGGCAGCATTGGATCCACGCATCGGTGTCCTCGCCTTGCAAGGCGATTTCCGCGAGCATGTGGATACGTTGCGCGCCCTCAATGTCGATGCATTCGAGGTACGCACCCTCGCACAGCTCGACACGTGTGACGGTCTGATCCTCCCAGGCGGCGAGAGCACGACGATCGCCCGACTGCTGATTGCCTTTGACCTCCTCGAACCACTGCGCGCGCGCATCCGCTCCGGCATGCCGGTGTGGGGCACGTGCGCGGGCGCGATCCTCCTCGCCAAGCGCGTGCCACAGCTCGACCGTCCGCCGGTCGGCGTGATGGATATCACCGTTGATCGCAACGCATTCGGGCGACAGATCGACTCGTTCGAGGCCGAGCTCAACGTCCGCGAGATCGAGGGCGCACCGATTCACGCGGTGTTCATCCGTGCGCCCGTCCTGCGTGACCTCGGAAAGAACGTCGAGGCGCTCTGCACGCTCGGGGACGGACGCATCGTGGCGTGCCGCGAGCAGAACATGCTGGCCACCTCGTTCCACCCGGAGCTGACCGGCGACCACCGCATGCACGAGCTGTTCGTGCGCATGGTGCGGGAGGCGATGGGCGCGCCAGCAAAACCACGAGCCCGAGCAGGGACCACGAGGTCACGCGCGTGACCAATCCACACGCGCCACGCCCGAGCGACCTCGTCGCGCTCGTGTCATTCGATGGCGATGTGGTGCCCAACCAGGCGGTGACACGCGACCGACTCGGACGCACCGCATCGGCGCCGCACGCACTCGGCGCGGCAATCGAGCAGTGGCTGGGGCGTCGGCCGGTGTGGATTGACGTGCAGGGCCGCCAGATTCGTGGCATCGCCACGGCACGCGAGCTACACGGCCGCGACGCATGGGAGATCGACACGCTGGTCGATGCGACTGGCGGCACCAGCGGTGATGTCGTTGCCGGCTTGCTGCGCCAGGCAACGGAAGCAGCGACCGAGGCACACGTCGGACGGCTGCTGCTGCGCCTCGACGCTGACTCGTCGGCTGTACTCGAAGCACGGCGCGCGGGCTTCACAGTCGCACTCGAAGAACAGTTGTGGGTGCGCACGCATCGCGGTAGCGAGCTCGACTCGAAGCCAACGGTTGTGGTGCGCGACAGTGACGCGGCCGACGCGTTCTTTGAGTTCCAGCTGTACTGCCGCACCTTCCCGGTCGAAGCACGCCAGGCGATCGGCATGACCTTCGATGAGTGGTCGGCGGCGCAAGAGCGACGCTGGGCCCGAGGCATACGGGAGCAGATCGCGGTCGAGCAGGGACAGGCGCGTGCAGCACTGCGCGCGAACGGATCCCAGCTGACCGTGATTGCGGAATCCGGCGCGCACGACTGCGCCGAGGCGCTGCTGCGAGCGGCCGAGGTGCATCTCGATACTCGCGTGCTAGCGCTGCAGCCAGTGTGCGATGCGACGCCGGCACGCGCGCTGCGCGATCATGGATTCGAGACTGGACCGACATACGTGCTGCTGGCACAGCGCACGATGCGCACAGTGCGAGCGACGGCTCGCGAGGCGATCAGAACCAGGACGGTGGTGCCGAGTGGTGGATGACCGTACGACCTCGTTCGCCGATGACGCGGAGGCGGAGCAAGACTTGCTGCTCACACGTCTCCCTGAGCGCATTGCCACAGCCGCGCGTGCTGCGGGGCGCGAGGGCCTGATTGAGGTCGTCATGGACCTCGGACGCCTCGCAACGGCGCGCTACAGCGGCGGTCGTGAGATACCGCTCACCGACCAGGAAGTCACCGAGCAGGACATCGACCAGGTCGTGTCGCAGATCTCCGAGTTCGGCGAGGACAACCGCGCCGGCATTCCGCGCACGCTGCATCGCATCTCTGCGATTCGCAATCGTCGCGGCCGCATCGTCGGCCTCACCTGCCGCATCGGCCGCAGCGTCACCGGCTCAGCCAGCGTGCTGCGTGACCTGATCGACTCGGGTAAGAGCGTGCTGCTGCTCGGACCTCCCGGCGTCGGCAAGACCACAATGCTGCGCGAGGCTGCGCGCGTGCTCGCCGATGACCTGCACAAGCGTGTCGTGATCGTCGACTCCTCGAACGAGATCGGTGGCGACGGAGACATCCCGCACCCCGGCGTCGGCCGCGCACGCCGCATGCAGGTCGCGCGCCCCGAACAGCAGCACGAGGTGATGATCGAGGCCGTCGAGAACCACACGCCCGAGGTGATCGTGATCGACGAGATCGGTACGGCACTTGAAGCGCTGGCTGCGCGCACGATCGCCGAGCGTGGTGTGCAGTTGATTGGCACGGCACACGGCAACCAACTCGCGAACCTGATGCAGAACCCGACGCTGTCCGACCTGATCGGTGGTATCGAGTCGGTGACGCTCGGTGACGAGGAAGCACGACGACGCGGCACGCAGAAGACCGTGCTCGAACGCCGCGCTCCCCCAACGTTCACCGCGCTGGTCGAGATTCAGGCGTTTAACCGGGTCGCCGTGCACGAGGACATCGCCGCAACGGTCGACACGCTGCTGCGCGGCTTCGAAGCCGAGGCGGAGATCCGCACGATTGGCGCTGACGGCCAGATCACGGAGCTCGAGCGCGTCGCGGTGGCCCTTGAGGACCACGGCGAGCACATCGGCATGGCGCGCGAGGGCGGCGACCGCCGCGACTTCCGCCCTCGGAACGGTGATCGCGAGCGAGAACGCGAACCTCGAGAGATGCACGAGGAGCGCGAGCCGCGCACACCTCGGCGCATTCCGCCCGCACCAGGGGGACCGCAGCGTCGCATCCTCGCGTTCGGCATCAGCCGCGCGCGGCTCGAGGAGGCGATTGGTTCGTCGCGCTCGGCGGCAACGGTCGTGGACTCGATCCAGGATGCGGACGCGGTGATGACGTTGCGGCCGTACTACCGCCGCCGCGCGGGCCCGATTCGCGACGCGGAGGTGCGAGGCATCCCGGTGCACGTGCTCCGCAACAACACCGTCGCGCAGATCGAGCAGGCGCTGCTCCAGATGCGCGGCCCCGGCCAGCAGGAAGACCCGACGACTGCCGCGCTGCGTGAGACCGAGGACGCGATCGCTGCGGTCGCATTCGACGGCCAGGCATCCGTCGAGCTCGCACCGCAGAACGCGTACATACGCCGACTGCAGCACGAACTCGCGAGTCGTCATGGCGTCGAGTCCACCTCGCGCGGCCGCGAGCCGTACCGACACGTACTCGTGACAGCGACCGGCGGCGTGCGCCCGCGTCGTGACGAGACGTGGGACGAGGAAGACCTGCGCGCGTGAGTCCTCAAGGTCTGCTGGTCACACTCGAAGGCGGCGAAGGCGCGGGCAAGTCCACGCAGATCGCGCGTCTCGGCGAGCGCGCGCGTGAGCTCGGCCGCGAGGTCATCACCTGCCGCGAGCCCGGTGGTACCGAGGTGGGCGAGCACCTGCGCAACGCGCTCTTCGGACTGACACACGCGCCGACTGCGCTCACCGAGCTGATGACGTTCTCGGCCGCGCGAGCGGAACTCGTGACGACCGTGATCCAGCCCGCACTCGAGCGTGGCGCGGTCGTGATCTGCGACCGCTTCACTGACTCGACGATCGCGTACCAGGGCTACGGACGCGGGCTGAACATCGGCACCATCAAGGCGATCAACGCGATCGCCACGGGCGGCCTCGAACCCGACCTCACGCTGCTCTTCGACATCTCACCGTCACGAGGTCGTGCGCGCGGCGCCGAAGGTGGCACAGACTACGTGGAGCGCGAGGAACTCACGTTCCACGAGCGTGTGCGCGAGGGCTTTCGCACGCTCGCACATGCCGACCGCGATCGCTGGATCATCCTCGATGCTGCGCTGCCGGTGGACGAGGTGACCGAGAACGCGTGGTCCGCGCTGCGACGCTTCCTCACGATCTAACGAGTCGCACTCGAGACAAACAGAAGAGGCGGCCTTGCGGCCGCCTCTTCGTTGTGTGCGTTCGCTTCGAGCTAGTCGAGGCGCTCGAAGATGCTCGCGATGCCCTGACCACCACCGATGCAGAGCGAGACGATGCCGTAGCGGCCACCGGTGCGCTCCAGCTCGTACATGAGCTTCACGGTGAGGATGGCGCCCGTGGCACCAACCGGGTGACCGAGGGCCACCGCGCCACCGTTCGGGTTCACCTTCTCCGGCGGCAGGTTCAGCGCCGTCGAGCAGGCAGCCGCGACGACCGCGAACGCCTCGTTCAACTCGATGACGTCGATGTCATCGATGGTCAGGTTCGCCTTCGCGAGTGCGTTCTGAATCGCGGGGATCGGACCCTCGCCCATCGTCTCCGGCGGAACGCCGGCCTCAGCACGAGCGACCAGGCGCATGCGCGGCTTGATGCCGAGCTCGCGTGCGTGCTCGGCGGTGGTCAGCACAAGGGCGGCAGCGCCGTCGTTGATGCCAGACGAGTTACCAGCAGTGACGTTGCCGTCGCTCTTGAACGCCGGGCGCAGCTTGGCGAGCGCCTCGAGGCTGGTGTTGCGCGGGTGCTCGTCGGTGTCGAACGTCACCTTCTCGCGGCCCTTGGAGACCTCGAGCGGCATGATCTGCTCCTTGAAGCGACCAGCGTCGATGGCGGCACGAGCGCGCTCCTGCGAGCGAACCGAGAACTCGTCCTGGGCCTCACGGGAGACCTCGAACTTCGTGGCGAGGTTCTCGGCGGTGATGCCCATCGGGACCTTCTCGAACGGGTCGGTGACGAGGTGCATCGTCCCGTCCTCGAGAGTCGAGTGGCCGAGCCGGTAGCCGAAGCGCGCCTTGCGCAGCAGGTACGGCATCATCGACATGTTCTCGGCACCGCCAGCGACGACCACCTTCGCGTCGCCGGTCTGGAGCCAGCGAGCAGCGGTGTTGATGGCCTCGAGGCCCGAGCCGCAGATGCGGTTCACGGTGTAGGCGGGGGTGCCAATCGGCATGCCACCCTTCACCGAGGCGTGACGGGCGATGTAGCCGTCCTCCGCCACCTGGCCGACGCAGCCCAGGATGACCTGGTCTACCTGCTCCGGGCTGAGCCCCGAGCGCACGACGGCCTCACGGATGACGGCCGCGCCGAGGTCGGACGCGGAGGTGTCAGCCAGGCTGCCCCCCAGCGTGCCAATGGCCGTTCGGACTCCACTCAGGACAACGACGTCATCCATGTCAGTTCCTTGATCCCCCAATGGGCATGCGAACGCATGCTCCGCACGACATAGTGTATCGCGGACACGGAGGCCTCACCACCGAACGAGCGCTCGCATCCGCGACCATTGTGCGTTCGTTGCCCGCCTCACAGGCCGCCCATACACTGGCCGCCATGCCAGACGCTCCCCAGTCCGTCGTTGTGCGCGTACCGGCGACCTCGGCCAATCTCGGGCCGGGATTCGACAGTCTTGGGCTCGCCCTCGACTGGACGGCCGACGTCCGCGTCAGCATCTCCAACACCGCTACGGCACGCCCGGATGGCCCGATCGAGCGCATGATCGCGAGCGCCGCGCTGTCCCTCTATACACGCGCCGGCATCGAGCCTCCGGCAGGCCTCGCCGTCGAGTACCGGGGAGACATCCCGGTCGGCCGTGGCCTTGGTGTCTCCGCACTGGCACGAGTGGCCGGCCTGATGGCCGCCAACGAGCTGATCCCGAACGCCGCCGACCGCACGCCGGACATGCTGCTCGGCATCGCGACCCAACTCGAGCGCCACGCGGACAACGCGGCCCCGGCATTGCTCGGCGGGATCCAGGTCGTGGTCGCCGACGACGAGGATGTCTCGCACGCGACGGTGACGCCGCCGAGCGATCTGCGCGTCGCGTTGTTCGTGCCTGAGTTCTCGATGCCGACCGAGGAGTCGCGCGAGAAGCTGCCGACCTCGCTCACCCGCAACCAGACCGTGCACAACATCGGCCGCGCCGCACTACTCGTCGCAGCGCTCGTGAACCGGCAATACGACCTGCTCTCCGTCGCTACCGAGGATGTGCTGCATCAGCCGGCGCGCTCGACCATCTATCAGGGCGAAGCGATGTTCCCGATCTTCGAGGCGGCCCGTGCTGCGGGCGCGCTCGGAGTATTCCTGTCGGGAGGCGGCCCAACGATCGCCGCCTTCGTGCAGGCGAACGGCGAGGACGTGGCGTGCGCGATGCGCGATGCAGCAGCCGCGCGCGGCGTTGCCGGGATCACGCGAGTCGTCGCGATGCGCGCCGCCGGCGCCGAAGTGATCGAGCGAACCTAACGGCTCACCTCGAGCCACGAGTCAGGAGCAACGTGTGGCCCTGGTCGTTCAGAAGTACGGCGGCTCGTCCGTCGCAGACCCCGACAAGATCAAGCGAGTCGCCGATCGCATCGCGCGTCGCGTACGTGGCGGCGACCAGGTCGTCGCCGTCGTCTCCGCGATGGGTGACACCACCGACGATCTGATCGACCTCGCCGCCAAGATCACGAACCGCCCATCGGCTCGTGAGATGGACGTGCTAATGCACACCGGCGAGATCGTCTCCGCATCGCTGATGACGATGGCGCTGAACGAGGCGGGCATGGAGGCGATCAGCCTCACCGGCCAGCAAGCAGGCATCCGTACCGACTCGGTGTACCGTCGCGCACGCATCGCCGGCATCGACACCGCACGCATGGAACGCGAGCTCCAGGCTGGCCGTGTAGTGATCGTGGCGGGCTTCCAGGGCATGACCGACGACCTCGATGTCGCCACGTTCGGGCGAGGCGGCTCAGACACCACAGCAGTCGCGCTGGCCGCAGCGCTCGGCTCGAACCGCTGCGAGATCTACACCGACGTCGCGGGCGTGTTCTCGGCTGACCCGCGCATCGCCACGAAGGCGCGCCCACTGCGCGACATCGGCTACGACGAGATGCTCGAGATGGCAACGACCGGCGCGGTGGTCATGCACCCCCGTGCGGTCGAGGTCGGCGCGCTCTACGGCGTCGAGATCCTCGTCGCCAGCACCTTCGACGAGTCAGCCCCCGGCACGATCATTCACGGAGCAACGACCATGGAACAGGCCAACAAGGTCCGCGGTATCGCCCACCAGCGCCAGGTCGCGAAGGTGACCGTGCGCGCCGTGCCAGACCGTCCCGGCATCGCCTCGACGCTGTTCGAGCCGCTGGCCGAGGCGAATGTGTCGGTGGATACGATCGTGCAGAACGCGAGCGTCGAGGGCCTCACCGACCTGACCTTCACCGTGGCCAAGGACGACCTCGACAAGGCTGTCGAGGTCGTGCAGGCCACACTGCCAACGCTCGGCACGACGGAGCTCGTGACTGACTCGGAGCTCGGCACCGTCTCGGTGATTGGCACTGGCATGGCGTCGGCGCCTGGCTACGCGGCGCAGATGTTCCGCACGCTCTTCGACAACGGCATCAACATCGAGTTGATCTCGACCTCGGACATTCGCATCACGTGTCTCGTGAAGCGCGACCAGGTCGATGACGCAGTGCGCGCGCTGCACGACGCGTTCGCGCTCGACCAGGCGTAAGACCGGGGAAGGCTCGGCCCTACACCTGATCGAGGCTCGGGGTTACGCCGTGAGCGCGAGACCGCGTCGGCGCAGCTCGCCGTCCAGGTCGAGGTGCTTCACGCCCATGCCGCGTGCCTCCCACTCGTCGGTGGGTACCGGCCAGAACCTTCGAACTCATTGCCGTCGGGATCCTTGCCGTACAGGCTCAGGCTGACGCCGTGATCCGAGGCGCCGGTGAGCGCATCTGCGTTCACGAGCGCCGCTTGCACCTCGGCGAGGTCCGGTAGCGACGCCACTTCCCACGCGAGGTGATAGAGGCCGACACGCTCGCCATGCGAGGGCGGCGGTGCATCGTTCCCAATGCCGAAGAGCCCGAGATCATGGTGGTTCTCGCTGCCGTTCGCGCGCAGAAAGAACGCACGATCGCCCATCGACTCCACCACGCCGAACTGCAGCACATCGCGGTAGAACGCCACCGCGCGCTGCGCGTCACGCACGTAGAGCACGGCATGATTCAGTCTCGAAAGCGTGAACACGATGCACCTCCATCCACTCGCACGTTCGAGGTGGTCGCGCGTTAGGCCGCGACCTCCACGGCTGCAGCAACTTCAGCATCAATCGTGAGATTGATCTTCTTGCCCACAACGACTCCGCCGGTCTCCAGCGCCACGTTCCAGATCAGGCCGAAGTCCTCGCGGTCGATCGAGCCGTTCAGCGAGAAGCCGAAGCGGCGGTCGCCCCAGGGACTCGCGACCGGGCCGGTGAACTCGCCGATCAGCGTGACCGGCCGGGTCACGTCGCGGATGGTCAGGTCACCAGTCAGCTCGAACGCCTCGTCGCCCTTACGGCGCACCTCGGTGCTGACGAAGGTCAGCCGCGGGAACTGCTCGGCGTCGAGGAAATCCCCGCTGGTGAGATGAGCGTCGCGGTCGGGATTGCCGGTCGAGAGGCTTCCCACAGCAACGGTGGCGCGGACGCTCGAGGCTTCCGGGTGCTCCTCGTTGAGCTCGATCTCCGCATCAACGTCGGTGAATCGGCCCTTCACGTTCGAGACCATCATGTGCTTCACCGAGAAGCCGAGGTCGAGGTGCTGCTTGTCCAGTGTCCAGGTCATGGCTCGTGCCCTTCAGTTCCGAATCAGTTGTCAGTTCCTATTCGGAACTGATAGCATCATCAGTGCCTGAGGTAGACCTGTGAAGACGGCACTTTGAAGTGCCTCGGGCACATGGAGAGAACCAATGACCACTGCCACCATGACCGAGGCGAATCCCACTAGCTGCGTCGCACGCGAGGTGCTCGACCGGGTCGGGGATAAGTGGTCTGCCTACGTACTGCACATGCTGGCTGTCCAGCCACGGCGTTTCAGCGAGCTGCGCCGGGGCATCGAGGGCATCAGCCAGCGAATGCTGACCGTCACCCTGCGCGGCCTCGAGCGAGACGGGCTGGTCACGCGGACCGTCTATCCGGTCGTGCCACCTCGGGTGGACTACGCGCTGACTCCGCTCGGCGGGACGCTGTCGGAGACGATCTGCGCCCTGGTCACCTGGTCCGAGGAGCATCGCGCAGACATCGATACTGCTCGCGCTCGGTACGATGAGGGTGGCGAAACGGTGGATTTCTAGGGCGTCGCCGGCGCATTTCGATCTGGGCAGTCCCCGCCGGCAGGCGTATAGTCAGGCCTCATCAGCACGCGCGTTCGCGTAACTGTCTAGGCACCTATACCGAATGGCCTACACCCACCTCCACGTGCACTCGGAGTACTCCCTGCTCGATGGCCTGAGCCACGTGCCGGATCTCGTTGCGCGCGCGAAGGAGCTGGGCCAGACCAGCCTCGCGATCACCGACCACGGCAACATGCACGGGGCGATCGAGTTCTACGAGGAAGCCCGGAAGCACGATCTGAATCCGATCATCGGCATCGAGGCCTACATGGCCCAGGGCAGCCGCCTCAGCCGTGGCGCCACCGACCGGTCGCAGTTCCACCTCACACTGCTCGCGCAGAACGAGGTCGGCTACCGCAACCTGCTCAAGCTCTCCTCAGCCGCGCACCTCGAAGGCTTCTACTACAAGCCACGCATGGACCGAGAGCTGCTCGCCGCGCACAGCGAAGGCCTGATCGCGCTGTCGGCGTGCCCGTCTGGCGAGCTGATGAGCGCGCTCGGCGATGGTCGCGAGGCAGACGCGGCGGCAGTCGCCGGTTGGTACAAGGACATCTTCCCCGGCCGCTACTACATCGAGCTGCAGGAGCACGGTCAGCAGCAGTTCAGCCGCCTCAACCGACCGCTCGTCGACCTCGCGCGATCGATGGATCTGCCGATGGTCGTGACGAACGACTCGCACTACACACTGCCGAACCAGCACAAGTATCACGACATCCTGCTGTGCATCGGTACCAACTCGGTGGTTACCGACCCGAACCGCATGAAGATGGACAGCCCGTCCTTCTACTTGAAGAGCGAGCAGGAGATGCGCGCGCTCTTCCCGGAGCTGGGCGACGCATTCGACAACACCGCTCGCATCGCGGAGTCGGTGGACATCAAGATCCAGTTCGGGCGCGCGATCCTGCCGGATGCCGGCGTCCCGGAAGGCGTCGAGCCAGTCGACTACCTGCGACAGCTCTGCGAAGAGGGCCTGTACCGCCGCTACGTCACGCCGACCGAGGAGCACATCGAGCGCCTGCGGTACGAGATCAGCGTGGTCGCCGAGTGCGGCTTCGTTGAGTACATGCTGATCGTCCGAGACCTCGCGCTGTTCGCGCGTTCGCAGAAGATTCCGATGGGCGTCCGCGGTTCCGCGGCTGCCTCGATCATCCTGTACTGCCTCGGCGTCACCGACATCGAGCCGCTGCAGTACCGCCTCGTCTTCGAGCGCTTCCTCAACCTCGAGCGTCACGAGATGCCCGACGTTGACTTCGACTTCGCCGACGCACGTCGTGAGGAAGTGATCCGTTACGCGTCTGAGCGCTACGGCCGTGACCGCGTCGCGCAGATCGTCACCTTCGGAACGCTCGGCGCGAAGGCTGCCATTCGCGACTCCGGTCGCGCACTCGGTATGCAATACGGCGAGGTCGACCGTGTCGCTCGCCTGATCCCGAACGCACTGCATGTCACGCTCGACAAGGCCCTCGAGGAAGTCGAGGAACTGCGCCAGATGGTGCAGGACGAGCCGCCGGTCGCCGAGCTGATCGACACCGCCCGCGGCCTCGAAGGCGTCGCGCGGCACGCGAGCACGCACGCCGCGGGCATCGTCATCTCACGCGAGCCACTGACCGACGTGGTGCCGCTGCAGCGCGCGACGTCGTCCAAGGACGACAGCGCCGAGACGTTGCCGACCACGCAGTACGCGATGGCCGAGGTCGCCAAGATCGGCCTCGTGAAGATGGACTTCCTTGGCCTGATCAACCTGACCATCCTCGGCCATGCGGTCGAGCTGATCCGCAGTGAGCGCGGCGAGGACCTCGATCTGACCGCGCTGCCGGACGCCGACCCGGACACCGCCGAGCTGCTGGCGAAGGCGCAGACGTTCGGCGTATTCCAGATGGAGTCGGCAGGCATGCGGCGCTACGTCGCCGAGCTGCAGCCGAAGGACATTCGCGAGCTCTCCGCCATGGTGGCGCTGTACCGCCCCGGGCCGATGGAACACATCCCGCGCTACATCGAGGTGAAGCACGGCCGCGCGGCCGCGCACTATCCGCACGAAGACCTCGCCGACCTGCTCGACGAGACATACGGCGTCATCACCTACCAGGACCAGGTCTTGCAGATCGCGCAGAAGTTCGGCGGCTACACCCTTGGTGAAGCCGACATCATGCGCAAGGCGATGGGCAAGAAGATCGCCTCGGTCATGTTGGCCGAGCGCGAGAAGTTCGTGTCTGGTGCGATCGAAAAAGGCTACGACCAGAAGCTCGCTGAACAGGTCTTCGACCTGATCGAGCCGTTCGCCGGCTACGCGTTCAACAAGGCGCACGCGTTCTCGTACGGCACGATCGCCTACCAGACCGCGTACCTGAAGGCGCACTACTCCGTCGAGTACATGACGGCCGTGCTGATGGCCGCCGGTAACGCTGGAGCACTCGACCGCGTCGCTGAGGCGATCGCGGAGTGCACGCGTCTCGGCATCACGGTGCTGCAGCCGGACGTGAACAAGAGCAAGTACAACTTCAGCGTTGAGCACCTCGAGGACGGCTCACGGGCCATCCGCTTCGGCCTCGCGCAGATCAAGCACGTCGGCTCCGGCGCGGTCGAGACGTTGATCGCGGAGCGCGACGCGAAGGGCACCTTCGAGCACCTCGAGAACTTCGCGCGTCGCCTCAACACCCGCGAACTCAACCGCCGCGTGCTCGAGTCGCTCGCGAAGGCGGGTGCCCTCGACTCGCTCGGCAACCGCTCGAGCATCGTGTTTGGGATCGACCGCATCCTCTCGCTCGCCCAGCAGGAACAGCGCCTGCGTGAGACCGGTCAGACCTCGATGTTCGACCTCTTCGGCACGCAAGTAGACACGCCACTGCCGGCGCTCGAGCTACCGACGATCGACACGCCACAGGCGGAGCTGCTCGGCTGGGAGCGCGAGCTGCTCGGCACGTATCTCTCCGACCATCCGTTCCAGCACGCCGCGGGTAACCTCGCGCGTTACGTCACGGCACAGCTCACGGAGCTCACCGCTGAGATCGCAGGTAACGAGGTCGTCGTGGCTGGCATGATCACCACGGTGCGCCAGCTCGCCACGCGACAGGGCAAGCCGTTCGGTGCCGTCGCCGTCGAAGACCTCAGCGGCACGAGCGAGCTGACGATCTGGCCCGAGCAGTTCGCGAAGTATCGCGAGTTCCTGATCGAGGGCGCGGTGCTGATGGCTCGCGTCTCGGTCCGCGAGCGCGGCGACCGCCTGACCATCGCCGTCGAGAAGCTCTGCGGCTACGACCTGGAGAGCGGCAGGCTCCTGGGTGCCGAACCCTCGATGTTCATCGGCGCCGCTCGACCACAGGTCATTGCCGCTGCTGCCGCACCCGTGATGCCTGACCCGGACGGCGGTCGCTACGACGACCTCGACACGCCGGCCCCGAGGCCTGCGCTGCGCGCCATTGAGCGCGAAACGTCGGTGCCAGCACCCGCATCTGCGGCAAACAACAGCTCGGCGCAGGCTGGTCCGCCGCGGCTTCGGATCACGATGGAAGAGACGACTGACCAGGGTGCGGACCGCCGTCGCCTGCAGAAGATCATGGCGCTGGTCGGGCGGACGCCCGGTGACCACCCGGTCGAGCTCGCGCTGCGTCTCACCGACGGGCACACCGAGTTGCTTCGCCTCGGTGGCGTGGCCGACATGGAGACGCTGCTGCCTGAGCTGCAGCCGCTGCTCGGCGTCTTGGGCAAAGCGAAGTGCATCGGCAGCGCGGAACGCGCATACGCCATCGCTGCGGGCTGATCTCGAACGTCACGAGGCCTGCTCGCGCCCGTCACCTCGCGCGTACTTCCTTAACCACGGCCTCCGCGTCGGTCGGCTAGACTAGGCGCTCGCCTCGGCGCCTGCCGGGCATGCGAGCACACGAGGACGGCCGATGGCCCAGCAGATCGAGCGCGAACCAGGCTCTGGCGCCGCGCACGAACACCAGCTGATCGCCGACGTGAAGTCGCAGATCGCACGCGTGATCGTCGGTCAGGACGACCTGATCGACCGCCTGCTGATCGCGCTCATCACCTACAACCACGCACTGATCGAGGGCGTGCCCGGGCTCGCCAAGACGCTGACCGTCTCGACGCTCGCCCACACGCTGCGCAGCACCTTCGCGCGCATCCAGTTCACGCCTGACCTGCTGCCGGCCGACATCACTGGCACGCTCATCTTCAACCCGCGCAACGGCGACTTCGAAACGCGGCTCGGTCCGCTCTTCGCGAACATCGTGCTGGCGGACGAGATCAACCGCGCGCCCGCCAAGGTGCAATCCGCACTGCTGGAGGCGATGCAGGAGCGTCAGGTCACAGTCGGCGGCGAGACGCACCCGCTGCCAACGCCGTTCCTCGTCCTTGCTACGCAAAACCCGATCGAGCAGGAGGGCACGTACCCGCTGCCCGAGGCACAGCTCGACCGCTTCATGCTGAAGGTGCTCGTGCGCTACCCGCAGCGTGAGCAGGAGCGCGAGATCCTCACGCGCGCACTCGATGGTGGCGAGGTGAACATCGAGCCCGTCACCGACGCAGCCGGTATCGCGAGCGTGCACGCCGCCGTGTCGGCTGTCGAGGTCAACGACCGCATGCGCGAATATGTGATTCGCCTTGTCGAGGCGACGCGTGAGCCCGAGCAGTACCGCATGGGCGACCTCGGTGCGCTGCTGGAGTACGGCGCCTCACCACGCGCTGGCATCTTCCTCGCACGCGCCGCACAGGCGTTCGCGTTCATCCACGGTCGCGACTACGTGCTGCCCGAGGACGTGAAGGCGATCGCGCCTGACGTGCTGCGTCACCGCCTCGTGACTACCTACGAAGCAGAGGCGCGCTCCGTTACCGCTGAGGACATCGTGACGCGCCTGCTCGAAGGCGTCGGGATCCCCTAGCCGTGGCCATCGGCCGCCCTGAGCAATCCGGCGAGATCACTGAGGCAGACCTGCTGTCACAGGTGCGTCGCCTTGAGATTCAGGCGCGCCGACTCGCTAGCACCACGATCGCGGGCGACTATCGCAGCGTGTTTCGTGGCTCTGGCATCGAGTTCGCCGAGGCGCGCGAGTACACGCCCGGCGACGATGTGCGACTCATCGACTGGAACGTCACCGCGCGCACGGGCACGCCCTGGGTGAAGCAGTACGTCGAGGAGCGCGAAGCACCGGTCATCTGTGCCGTTGATGTCTCTGGCTCGCAGCGCGTCACGCGCCACCCGCAGGGCCGCACCGCCGTCGCCGCTGAGCTCACGGCGCTACTCTCATTCGCTGCGGCCTATCAGCATGACCGCGCAGGGCTGCTCAGCTTCACCGATCGCATTGAGCAGTTCGTACCGCCCGCGCGCGGTACCAAGCACACGTTGCGCATCGTGCGCGAGGTGCTCCGCGGCGAGCACAGCGGCCAGGGCACGTCCCTGTCGAGTGCCTGCGACTACCTCGCACGTGTGCTCCGTCGCCGCTCGATTGTGTTCCTCATCTCGGACTTCATCGATCGCGACTACGAGCAGGCGCTGCGCACGCTCGCACGTCGCAACGACGTGATCGCGCTCACACTCGTCGACCCGCTCGACCTTGCCATGCCTGACCTGGGCCTCGTGGAGTTCGAGGACGCTGAGACCGGCTCTCGTGCGGTCGTCGACACCGGCGACGCCGCGTTCCGTGAGCGCTACGCCGCCGCCGCCGAGGAGCGTGCTCGGACACGTCGTGCCATCCTCGCCTCGGCAAACGTCGATGAGGTGCAGATCCGCCTCGACCAAGATGTGCTCCTGCCGGTGCTCGCGTACTTCCGACAGCGGGCGGCGCGACGGTGACCCGGCGCGCGCTCGTAGTGCTCGTGCTTGTCTCAATCCTCACGCTCGCGGGTAGCCGGCCAGCGCTCGCGCAGCAGAACCCGATCGACGTCACGGCACGTACGAGCGCGCAGCAGGCGGTGCTCGGCGAGCGCTTCCGCATCGCTGTTGTCGTCGTCCACGCCACGGATCTGCTCGTGAGCGTCGAGCCGCCTGCCCGCTCGGCCGCGCTGCAACTCGTAGAGACGCTGCCGACCGTGCATGCCACGAATGGCCCTACGGTCACCTCGACGTTCGAGTACGTGCTCGCCGCCTTCTCGTTGGGCGAACTCGCGCCGCCCGTGCAGCGTGTGTCGTGGCTGAACGCCAACGGCGACACCGGCTCCGCGCAGGTCGCCGCACCGCCACTCACCATTCGCTCTGAGAGCGCGGAGGCCGACGGCACATTGCGCCCGCTGAAGCCACAGCTCGATGTGGCCGGCGCTCCGACCTGGTGGCAACAGGCAGCGCCATACGTCGGCGGCGTCCTCATCGCGGTGGTAGTGCTCGTGTTCGCCGTGCGTTGGTGGCTACATCGCCCGCGAGCGGTGCTCGCACCAACGTTCGGCCAGAGTGCTGCTGAGGCGGACGCTCGAGTCCAGCTCGAAGCACTTGCGGCGACGATGCCACTCACACGAGGCGATTACGACGGTTACTACGGCACGATCGCCGAGGTCGTGCGGGCGTTCTTACAGGAAGAGTTTGGCTTCGGCGCGCGCGCGCTCACGACCACCGAGCTGCAGCAGCGCATGGTGGCACTCGGCGTCGAGCGTTGGCAGGCACGACTGGTGAGTGGCCTGCTCGATCGCTGCGACAGCGCCGTTTACGCACACCGCCGCCCCGACCCCGCGTCTGCCGACCACGACCTCACCGTGGCGTTCGAGATCATCGAGCTCTCCAATCCACGCACGGCGGATGAGCAGGTCGCCGTATGAGCCTGCTGCAATCGCTGCGCTCGACGTTCATGGACGCGGTGCTGCCCGGCGTGACCTTTGCGAGCCCACTACTACTCCTACTCGTCCCAATCGCACTGGTGCTCCTACTGTTGCGGTACCGGCGGCCGATGCGACAGGGAGCGCTGCTCGCTGCCGATCTCGGGCTGTTACAACGCGCAGCGGGGCTGCGGATCAGCTGGCGACGTCGACTGCGATGGGTACCGTCTGCACTTCGCTTCGTCGCGATCGCACTGCTGTTGATCGCGATCGCGCGGCCACAACGCGGGCTTGCGATGACGTTCATTCCCGAGCAGGGCATCGACATGGTCCTAGCGCTCGATATGTCGGGCTCGATGGCACAGTCAAACGGTCGAGGTCAACCGTCACGCCTCGACGCGGCGAAGACTGTGGTCCGCGACTTCGTCGCCACGCTCGAGGGTGACCGTGTCGGTGTGATCATCTTCCAGGCTCGTTCGCTGGTGCTGTCTCCGCTCACCGTCGATCGCATCGCGGTGCAACGCGCCGTCGAGGGTACACAGCCTGGCCTGCTGCCAGACGGCACGGCGATCGGGCTCGGCGCGGCAGAGGGTCTCAATCTGTTGCGTAACTCACCGGCGCGCAGTCGCGTGCTCGTGCTGCTCACGGACGGCCAGAACAACGCGGGCGATATCCAGCCGCTTCAGGCGAGCCAGCTGGCCAAGACGCTGGGCGTGCGCGTGTACACCATCGGCTTCGGGCCGCGCGACACCGCCGACGTCGACCGCGCCGTGCTGAAGCGCATCGCCTCCGATACCGGCGGGGCGTTCTATGACGCCTCGACGCAGTCCGAGCTGGCCAAGGCGTACGGCGACATCGGGGCGCTCGAGCGGAGCCGCGTGGGCGAACGGCGCTTCACGCGCTACGAGGAGCTCGCACCGTGGCTCGTCGGTGGCGCACTTGCACTGCTCGCCATCGAGGTCGCACTGCGCTCGACCATGTTCCGGAGGACGCCATGAGCGACCTCCCGTTCGCGATGCCGCTTGGCCTGCTGGCTGCCCTGGTGCTACTGCCGATCGGCGTCGCGTGGCTGCTCGAGGCACGCGCGCAGCGTCGAGTCAGCCGCACCTACGGTGGCGACCAACTGCGCATCGGCCGCAGCCGCACCCTGGTCACACTCCGCCGAGCGCTGCTCGTGCTGGCGATCATCAGCGGTGCGTTCGCACTCGCGAGGCCACAGTGGGGCACCACCAAGACTGCCGTGCAGCGTCAGGGCATCGATGTCGTGGTCGCCCTCGATATCTCGCGCTCCATGCAGGCAGCGGACATTCAGCCGTCGCGCGCGCGCGCAGCTGCAGCGGGGCTCGCCGAGATGCTGCGTCACCTCGGCGGCGACCGAGTCGGCCTCGTCACGTTCGCTGGCACAGCCTTCGCGCGCTCGCCGCTCACGCTCGATACCGAGGCGATCGCGGACCTCGTGACGCGCGCGCAGCGTGAGAACGCGCTGGTCGGGCCGGGCACCGACGTTGGCGCGGCCATCACCACGGCACTACGCCTGCTCGATGTACCCGACCGCGCTTCGACGCGAGCGATCGTGCTCATCTCGGACGGCGAGGACCTCTCGAACGCGCAGAACGACGCCGTGACTGCCGCCCGCAACGCGAACGTGCGCATCTACACCGTCGCGGCTGGCACTGAGGTGGGCGCGCTCGTCCCCGCAGGCGAAGGCGCGCAGCCGGGTGCAGCTAACGTCGTGAGCCGTGCCGACCGCGCCACGCTCGCACGAATCGCGAGCGACACCGGCGCAAGCACGCGCGATGTGAGCACGCTCGCGGGACTCGCCGTCGAGCTCGCGCGGCTGCAGCAGTCCGAGCTCGATAGCAACAGCCAGGACGTGCCGATCGAGCGATTCCAGTGGCCGCTCGCACTCGCGATCCTCGCACTGCTCGCACAGACGCTGATCCCCGAAGCGACCGCCCCGCGCCGTCTATCCGAGCACACCCCGAACGTGCCGAGTCCACGACGCATCCTCGGCGTGGGTGGCCTGCTGCTCGTGTTGCTGCTCGGGGCATGCAGCGGCAGCGCGCCGTACCAGAAAGTGCATGCTGCGAACGCCGAATATCTACGCGGGCGTTTCCCGCAGGCGCTCGCGCTCTACGCGACGGCGAAGCAGCTCGCCTCGACCGAGCCAATCGTTGACTACGACATCGCCAACACACTGCTGCGCCTCGACCGCTTCGACGACGCCGTGTCGTCCGCGAAGAGCGCCGCGACCACAACGAAGGACGGCACCCTCTACGCGCAGGCCACCTACACAGCGGCAAGCGCGGCTTTCCGACGCGGCAACCTCGTTGAGGCGCGCGACGGCTTCATCACCGTGCTGCAGCGCGACCCGAACGACGTCGATGCGCGGCACAACCTCGAGGTCGTGCTGCACGCAATCCAGCGCACGCCACCACCGGCCACGCCGACGCCAACCCCACCACCATCGAACGGCCAGGGCAGTGGCCCGAGCGCTTCACCAACGCCGGGTGGAGGCCAGTCCCAGCCGGGACAAGGTCAGCCCTCGGGCACGCCCGGTGCGGGCGCGGGACAACCGAGCGGACAGCCAGGCCAACCCGGCAGCGGCCAGCCAGGGCAGGGTGGCGGCTCGGCCACGCCGGGCGGCACGAGCGCCGATGCGCAGCGCGCCGCCGATGAGGCATTGCGTGCGTCACTTGCGGGCCTGCCCGCTGACCTCACCCCTGAACAGGCAATGGCCGTACTCGATACCGCACGGCAGGCGAGCGAGGCTGGCACGCTGCAACGAGGCGGCGGCAGCGGCGCACCCAACCCCAACGACCGCTAGCGAGTCTGGTTAGCCGCGCAGGCTGAAGAAGCGAGAGAACGCGCGCTTCATCAGGCGCGACCGCGCCTGCAAGTACGTCTGATCGAGACGTGCGGTGTCCTCGGTGCTTTCGGTCGTGGCGCTCCGACCGTAACGCTCGGCAGCGTACGCCCGTGCGAGTGGCGCGAGGTCGAGCGGGGGACGCCGTACAGCGGCGCCTAGCTGGCGCGCCTCTTCGAGCGGTGTGCGATCTGTGCTGAGTCGCACGCCAGCCCAGTTCGCGAGCGTCTGCAGCTTCGCCCAGCGCCGCGTCGCCGGCGTCATCCCTCGGAACGGCGTGTCCCACGCGAGCCGGCCGGCGCCGCCAACAACGAGCGCCGCAGCAGCCAACACGAGGATGCCCGTGCCGACGCGCGAGACGAAGCGACTCCATGCAGCCTGCGGCCCCTCGGCGGCAACGCCCGAGCCCTCCGCCGGAATATCGAGGTCCATGTTCGGGTCGATCGAGGGCGACTCATCACCCAGATCGCCCGCAGCCGGCGTCGCTAGATCGGAGTCGTCACCCGGTCGCGTGATCGCGAGGCGCGACGGCGTCGGGTTGAAGTCCACCCAGCCATAGCCCTGGAAGTAGACCTGCGGCCACACCCACGACTGCTGGTCGGTGACGACGAACTGCTTCGTCACCGGGTCACGCTCTGCATCACTCAGCGCGAAGCCAACGGCGACGCGGCTCGGCACACCGAGCGCGCGCAGCATCACCGCCATCGAGGACGCGAAGTAGTCGCTGTACCCCTGCCGCCGATCGAACAGGAAGAAGCGCACGCTGTCGGTCTGCGGCGGGCGTGCCCCAATGTCGAGGCCGTACAGATAGCTGCGGCGTAGGTAGTCCTCCACTTTGAGGGCGAGCTTGTACGGCACCTTCTCGTCGGCGGCGACCTGACGCGCGAGCAGGCGCACCTCGCTCGGCAGTTCCGGGGGCAGCTGCAGGTAGCGCTCGCGCACGTACTGCGGGTAGTCAACGCTCGAGGTGATGAGGCGGTCGGCAGTCGCCGCGCTCATGCTGCCGACCGTGCGGTACTCGGCGTCGGCGAGGATGTCGCTGGTCGGCACCACCGCGAGGATGTCCTCGGGCGCACCGCCGACAACGACTCGCGTCCCGATGTCGGAAGCGAGTGGCTCGCCAAACGTGAACTCGCGCTTTCGGGCGAAGTCACCCGTGACATGCACCGTCGCCGGCACGGGCAATCGCACCTGCGTCTTGGTCTGCGCTGTGCCGGCGGTCGCGGCATCGACCGTGAGGCCGGTCAGTGGCCGTTCGGTCGTGGTGTTCAGCTTCCAGCCGTTCGAGGTGTACGTGTCGTAGACCGCGCCGCGCAGATACGCCTCGAACGGTGCGTCAACAGAGAGCAGCGGATCTGAGCCGAGCTGCACGGAGCCTTGCAGCGGCAGCACGCCCTCGAAGGTATGGAGGCCAGTGGAGCGCTTCGAGGAGACACCGATGAACAGCTCACCAATGCGCTCGACCCGCGCGGTCACTGGCGCCAGCGCGCGCTCCCAGATCGACGCGAACGGGCCCCAGTGGTTGGCAGTCGGGATCACCCACGCGGCGATGATCAGCAGCACACCGACCCATGTCGCGAGGTTGAGCACCTCCAGCGAGAGCAGCATCGATGGCGCCTCGCCACCCTCGTCGTTCAGGCGATCGACGGCACGCAGCATGTGGAGCCGCGCGAAGAGCAGGATGCCCGCGAACAGGAAGACAATCAGCTCGGCAGATGGCTGCCCCGGCAGGTACGAGATGTTCGTGAGCAGCGCGATCGCACTAGGTGCGAGCGCGAGCCATGGGTTCCGCCAGCGCGCGACTGCCCATGCCGCGAGGTAGGCGACCGCAAACGTCGCGAAGACCACCATCAGCACGAACGGGATCGGATCCGTCGAGAAGTCGCCGCTGCGCACGGCCTTGAACCAGTCGGCGTTGCGCGACCAGAGCTCCGTCGCGCGGTACTGCCAGGTCTGCGGCGCGGAGGGATCGAGGCGTAGTTCGCGCGCGATCTCGAAGCAGACGTAGGCGCTGCCCGCGAGCAAGCCGAACGGGTGCAGCAGCCACCCCGGCAAGCGTGTCCGCGCGAGGATCCAGCCGCCGAGCAGGCTCACCGCCGCGACCGTGCCGAGCTGCGGCATCTCCTCGACCCAGTCGGCGCGCTCGATCGAGGTGATCGCGGCGATCAGCGCGGTGAAGGTGAGCAGGAAGGTAATGACTTCCTCGCCGATCGCGCCGAGCAGTCCCCGCGTCGTACGTCGCGGCGATGGCCCCGCCTCGGTCGGCGTGCGGCCGGTGAGCTGGTCCCAGGTCGCGCTCATCGCGCACCTCGCTCGATGAGCAGCGAGGCGTCAGCGCCGATCGAGAGCGCATGCCCGAGGTCGTCCGACTGCTTCACGGTGTAGGTGTAGACACCACCCGCCGCGAGCGTCCCGTAGACATCGAGCGCACTGCCAGCGACGTCACTGACAGGCTCGCCATAGGTCTCGGCTTCGAGGAGGACTGCGGCCACCTTCACGCCTCGCGACTGCAGCGCCATCATCGACAGCGCCCACGCGTCATCGGTCGATGGCGTGACCACGACCAGCGTGGTGTGGCGGCCGAAGCGGCGTGACTCCTCGAGGAGCAGTCGCGAAAGCGGCACATCGCTGGTGGCCTGCGCGAGCGCGAGCGACTCGAGGATGCGCGTGTAGTGGTTCGCGCCACGCTCCGCCTCATCGACCCGCAGGTCGGCGCCGAACGAGATCAGGCCGACGGTACGATTGGCCGTAATGAAGTACCGCGCGATCGAGGCAGCGATCTTCACCGCGGCCTCCTCGGTGCCATCGTCGGTGCCTTCGCCCACCTGCACCGAACGCTGCAGGTCGAGCACGATCCAAATGTCGGAGGCCGGGTCGAGCTCGAACAGCTTCACGATCAGCGAGTTCGTACGCGCCGTCGCCGGCCAGTGGATGCGGTTGTAGGAGTCGCCCGGCTCGTACGGCCGCAGCCCCGAGACGTTCGGCGTGACGTTGTGCGTGCGACGGCGGAACCGACCATCACCCGGCAGGTTCGCTGGTGGAATGGAGAAATTCGGCAGCTCCGGCGCGTTCGGGTACACGAGCACGGGCGTGGGGTGACCGAAGACACGCGAGAAGCGGAAGAAGCCGAACGGGTCGGTCGCAGTCACCGTTACCGGTCCAAGCTCGTAGATGCCGCGACGCAGCGCCGGCGTCTCGTAGCGCCAGACCTCGACGCCGCGTCCGCGCAGCGTCATCACGCGCCGCGTGCCGTGGCCGGGGATCGACGCGCGGTCTTCGACCTCGAGCCACACCTTCGGCAAGCGCGCGGTGTTGCGTAGCACGATCCGGCCATCCAGCGATTGGCCCTGCGATACGCGCTGCGTGCGCCGCACGACGTCGACCTCGAGGTCGTCGATCATCGAGCGCGTCCAGAAGTAGACGATCGGCACGACGAGCGCGAGGAGGTACGCGAGGCGAAACAGCAGCCAGAACCCCGTGGCAAAGCCCACGATGAAGCACGTCACGGCAACAGCGAGGGCCAACGTGACATTGGGATAGCGACGCGCGCCACTCAGGGCCGCTCGCAACCTCGACATAGGACTAGGCGCCGCCGCGCGCGCGCACGCCAGGCACGGGCACGCGGCCGATGGACTCCTCGATCACCTGCGCGCTGTCGATGTTTCGCACACGCGCACCAGGGCTCACGATCACGCGGTGCCCAAGCGTCGCGTTCGCGAGCAGCTTGATGTCGTCCGGCTGCACGAAGTCGCGACCGTCGAGCATTGCGTAGGCCTGCGCCGCGCGCATCAACGAAATCGAACCACGAGGCGATGCCCCGAGGTAGACGCTCTCGTGCTCACGCGTCGCGTTGACCAGTGTGACGATGTACTGCTTCACCAGCGGGTCGACATAGATCTCGCGCACCGCAGCCTGCAGCTCGAGCACCTCACCGGCACTCGTGACTTCCGCGAGCGATTCGATCGGGTGCGAGGACTGCTGTGCGTCGAGTACCAGCACCTCGTCGGTCGGCGACGGGTAGCCGAGTTGCACGCGCATCAGGAAGCGGTCGAGCTGTGCCTCGGGCAGCGGGAAGGTGCCCTCGTACTCGATCGGGTTCTGCGTCGCCATCACCATGAACGGGTCGGGCACGAAGTGCGTGATCCCATCCACCGTGACCTGGCGCTCTTCCATCGCTTCAAGCAGCGCGGACTGCGTCTTCGGCGTGGCGCGATTGATCTCGTCGGTCAGGACCACCTGGGCCATGATCGGGCCGGCGCGGAACTCGAAGTCACGCGTGCCCTGGTTGAACACGGACACGCCCGTGACGTCCGAGGGGAGCAGGTCCGGCGTGAACTGGATGCGCTGGAAGCTGCAGCCAGTCGACTTCGCCAGCGCCCGCGCGAGCATGGTCTTGCCCACGCCCGGCACGTCCTCGATCAGCAGGTGACCACGGGCGAGGAGACAGACCAGCGCGAGCCGGGTCTCCTGCGACTTGCCGATAATCACGCGGTCAACGTTGGCGAGGATTCGCTCTGCGGCGATCCGGGGATCCTGCACGGGCGGCCTCCGAGGGGTCAGTCAGACGCTGGGTGTTGAGCGCGCGTTCTGGGAGCCCTCACCGCGCCGCCGGACGTCGATGGGTGGCTCAGTATATCAACGCGCATCGGCCCTCAACGGATCGGGCGTGCCTCCGTACCATGGATCCATGGGATTTCGCGCAGACTTCACTGAATCTCGCTGGTCACGGCGACAACTGCTCCGGGTTGCCCTCGGCGCCGGTGCCACATTGCCGCTCGCGGCACTGCTCGGCTGCACCCGCCAGGGCGTGAGCGTGTCCGCCTCGCCGAGCACAACGACCGCCACCACGGCAGCCTCGAGTGCGACCCCGACACTCACGGCGACACCGCCGCCCACCCCAAGCCCGACGCCAACGCCTGCACACACCCCAGTCCCGCTGACGATCGCCGTGCTCCCGGCCACGCTCGGGACGGGCGAGGCGATGCGCCTCGAGGTTGCCATGCCGGCGTGGGCCAGCGACGCAAAGGGCACGTTCCGCTTCGACGGCAAGCAGTACGCGCTGGCTCGGCGCGCGGATGGCTCGCTCTGGGGCATCGTGGGAGCCTCGCTCGACCGATCGCCATCCACTTCGGTCCCGCTGACCGTCGAGGCGCAGACCAGCGCGGGCCTGCCGATCGGCACCGGCAGCCGCAACATCGCAATCGTCGCGGTGCAGCGCCCGATCGACTACCTCCAGGTCACGGAGGAGCAGGGCGCAGTGCTCGGCGGCGACGCCGGCCCGCGCGAGGAGGCGATCCGCCAGCAGCAATTCGCCTCGTTCGATCCGGTGCCCCCTCGATGGAGCGGGCTCTTCCTCCGTCCGACCGATGGCGAGACCACCACGCAGTTCGGCTGGGCGCGCTCGATCAACAATGGGCCGGTAGGCGCAGGCCACACCGGCACCGACCTCGCCAACGATACGGGCACGCCCGTGCAGCTCGCCGCTGCTGGTCGCGTGATCTGGGCTGGCCCCATGCCAATTCGAGGTAACGCGGTGGTCGTCGACCACGGCGGCGGTGTGAAGTCCGGCTACCACCACCTCAGCGCGATCAACGTCGCCGTCGGCGATACGGTGCTTGCCGCCGGCACGGTCGTCGGCCTCGTCGGCTCGACCGGCTTCGCGACCGGGCCGCATCTGCATTGGGAAGTCACGGTGTGGGGCACGAACGTCGACGCGATGACCTGGCTAACGGTGCCGTTCGGCACGTAATGAGGGTCTGGGCGACCAGCTAGAGCAAGAACGACCGACTCGGGCCGGTTGGCGCGAGTCCGCCCGTCAGCTCGAGCAGCTGCGCGGCCGCGACGATCGCGGCGGTCTCGATGCGCATCAATCGCGGCCCCATCGAGCAGCGCACGGCACCCTGCGCATCGAACGCGTCGAGCTCCGACTGCGTCCAGCCACCCTCGGGGCCAATGTGCAGCACGATCGCCTCCGGCAGCGAGGCCTGCGAGGTAACCGCCGAGCGAATGCTGACCTCGGTGTCCGGGTCACCCACGATGTGTAGTGCGCCGTCCGGCACCTCGCCGCCGACGAGCGGGATCAATGCGCGCCCGCACTGCTCGGCGGCCTCGACCGCGATCCGTTGCCAGCGTGCGTAGCGACCCTCGCCAGCGCGCATCACCGAGCGATCCGTCTCCGTTGGCACGAGCTGAGCGACGCCAATCTCTGTGGCCTTCTCGACCAGCCAATCACCGCGAGAGGCCTTCGGGAACGCACACGCGAGCACGATCCGCACGGGCGGCTCCGGAGCCGCGACCACGTCAGCGCCGAGTGTCAGCACGACACCGCTGCCGGTCATCGCGCCAACGCGCGCCTCGCGCTCACGGCCACTGCCGTCGAACACCTGCAACGTCGCACCAGAGCGGATGCGCAGCACCTCGCGCAGCCGGCGCGCACGCGCACCGACCAGGCGAACCTCGCCATCCTCGCCCTGGTCAAACTCGTCTGGTTCGAGATGGAGCCGACGCACTTACGCGTCTTTCACTGCGACAACACAGCGCCAGTCGGCTTCCTCGGTGACAGCGACCTGACGGAGCCCTGCCGCGCGCACGGCCGCCTCGATCGTCTCGCGCGCGGACTCAATGAATCCCGAGCCAATCCAGATACCGCCGGGCACGAGCGGCGCGACACAATCGGCCATCAGCTTCACAGCCGCGAGTGACGAGATGTTCGCCACGACGAGCTCGGCCTGTGGCGCGTCAGGCCACGGCCACGCCGGGCCAACCGAGCCAGCCTCGAGCGAGACTTGCGTCGTGACACCGTTGCGCTCGACGTTCTCTCGCGCGACATCCACCGCCTGCTCGTCGATATCGACGCCCCAGACATGTGAGGCGCCGAGGAGAATCGCGCCAATCGCGAGGATGCCCGAGCCTGTCCCCACGTCGATCACGCGCATGCCGGGCTGCAGATGCGTCTCAAGCGCACCGAGGCAGAGCCGCGTCGTCTCATGCTGACCGGTGCCGAACGCCCGACCCGGATCGAGGTCGATCACGAGGTCGTTGGGACGCAACTCAGCCTGCTCCCACGAGGGCTGCACGACCATGCGGCCGACACGCAGCACATGGAAGAACTGCTTCCATTCCTCGGCCCAATCGACCAGACGTACCGGCGCGATCTCGAGCGGTGGCAAAGGCGCACTCAGCACGAGCGCCGCGAGGCGCGCCTCGACCGCCTGGCGCTGTGCGTCCTCGAACGGCTCGCGCACGCAGGCGCGCACCACCGTCGGCTCGTCGAGATATTCGTAGGCGAAGTTGTCGCTGTCGATTGTGCGAATCGCCGGCTCGATCGAGACGCCGTCCGGCGCGAACTCGCCGAGCACGTCGGCCACGATTTCCGCCTCGTCACGCGGCACGCGCGCGACGATCTCGATCCACGACTCGCTAGAGGGCGCGGTCATCCCTTACGCGAACGCGTCGCGGATACGACCGAGGATGGACGAGTCCTTGTCGCCAGCCTGAGCCGGCGTACCCATCGACTCGGCGAGCTTCTCGAACAGCTCGCGCTGCTCGTCGCTCAGCTTGTTCGGCGTCACCACGCTCGTGTGCACGAGCAGGTCACCGCGACCGGAGCCGCGCAGGTAGGGCACGCCCTTTTCGTTGATCGTGAAGATCTGTCCGTGCTGCGTGCCCGGCTCGATCGTCAGCGCCACTGGCGCGCCCTCGAGCGTCGGAATGTCGACGGCCGCACCGAGCGCCGCCTGCGCGACGTTGATCCGCAGGTCGTAGACGAGGTCGTTGTCGTCGCGCTGGAAGACGGCGTGCGGCTGCACGCGCACCAGCACGTAGAGGTTGCCGTGACCGCCGCCGCGCGTACCGGCATCGCCCTCACTGGAGACGCGAATCTGCGCGCTGTCGTCGATGCCGGCCGGAATCTTGATCGTGCGCTTCACGTTGGCACGTCGGAACCCACGCCCGCGGCACGCGCCGCAGGGGTCGTTCACGATCAGGCCTTCGCCCTCGCAGCGATCGCAGGTCGCGACGTTCACGAACTGACCGAAGAGCGACTGCTGCACGCGGCGCAGCTCACCGGTGCCGCGGCACTCGGGGCAGGTCTGCGGCCGGCTACCCGGCATCGCGCCCGTACCCTGGCAGTCGTCACAGCCCTCGTTACGCTCGAACTCGATTTCACGCTCGACGCCGAAGACGGCCTCCGGGAACTCGATCGATACCTGCGTGCGCAGGTCCGAGCCGCGCTGCGGGCCGGCACGACGCGAGGCAGTGCCACGGAAGAAGGCGTCGAAGATGTCGCCGAAGCCGCCAAAGCCCTCGAAGCCGTTGAAGCCCTGGCCCTGCGCACCGACCCCAGCCGCGCCGAAGCGGTCGTACGAGGAGCGCTTCTCGGGGTCGGACAGCACCTCGTAGGCGGCTGCGACCTCCTTGAACTTCTCCTCGGCGCCCTCTTCCTTATTGCGGTCGGGGTGATACTCCATCGCCAGCTTGCGGAAGGCGCGCTTGATGTCCTCTTGCGAGGCATCCTTCTGCACGCCCATCGTGGCGTAGAAATCCTGCTGCTGTGCGTTCGTCATAGACCTATCCAGTGTAGCAATCGCCTCGGTTCAATGCCCCATCGGGAAGGCACCGATCTCCAGACAACAGGACGCCCCGGCAGAACCGGGGCGTCCTCAATCGGAGCCCAGAAGCGCTAGCCCTCGAGCAGGCTAGACCTCGCGGAACTCGCCTTCGACCGTGCTGGCGTCCTCGTCGGGCGTGCCGCCAGGAGCGGCGCCCTCACCGCTCGGAGCCGCCGAGGCTGCCCCGTAGACGGCCTCGCCGATCTCCTGCATGCGGGCCGAGAGCTCTTCCATCGACTCGCGGATCTTGTCCGCGTCGTCGGCGCCGAGCGCCTCGCGGACATCCTTGATGCCGTTCTCGACGCGCTCCTTCAGCTCAGGCTGAATCTTGTCGGCATTGTCACGCAGCGTCTTCTCCGCGGAGTACGCGAGCGTATCCGCCGAGTTGCGCACCTCGACCGTCTCGCGGCGCTTGGCGTCATCGCTCGCGTGGGCCTCCGCCTCGCGGCGCAGCGTCTCGACTTCATCCTTCGACAGGCCGGAGCCTGACTGGATGGTGATGTGCTGCTCCTTGGCCGTGGCCTTGTCGCGAGCGGCGACGGTCACCATGCCGTTGGCGTCGATGTTGAACTCGACCTCCACCTGCGGGACGCCACGTGGCGCCGGCAAGATGCCGTCGAGGATGAAGCGCGCGAGCGACTTGTTGTCGCCCGCCATCGAGCGCTCGCCCTGCAGCACGTGAATCTCGACGCTCGGCTGGTTGTCCGCCGCGGTCGAGAACGTCTGCTTCGCCGAGGTCGGGATCGTCGTGTTGCGCTCGATCAGCGCGGTCATCACGCCACCCAGCGTCTCGATGCCGAGCGTCAGCGGCGTCACGTCGAGGAGCAGGACATCCTTCACCTCGCCTCGCAGCACGCCGGCCTGGATCGCGGCGCCGACTGCGACGACCTCGTCCGGGTTCACACCCTGGTTGGGCTCCTTGCCGAAGAACGACTGCACCTGCGACTGCACGAGCGGCATGCGCGTCATGCCACCGACGAGGACGACCTCGTCGATCTGCGCCGTCGTCACGCCCGCGTCCTCGATCGCCTGCTTGCAGGGGCCGAGTGACCGCTCGACGAGGTCGCCGATCAGCTGCTCCAACTTGGAGCGCGTGAGCATGATCGCCATGTGCTTCGGGCCCGACGCGTCGGCCGTGATGAACGGCAGGTTCACCTCGGTCTGCTGCGTCGTGGAGAGCTCGATCTTTGCCTTCTCCGCAGCTTCCTTCAGGCGCTGCAGCGCCATCCGGTCCTGCATGAGGTCGATGCCCTGGTCGCGCTTGAACTCGGCGATCAGGAAGTTGATCAGCACGTTGTCGAAGTCGTCACCGCCGAGGAACGTGTCACCGTTCGTCGACTTGACCTGGAACGTGCCCTCACCGAGCTCGAGCACCGAGATGTCGAACGTGCCACCACCGAGGTCGTAGACCGCGATCGTCTCGTCGTTGCGCTTATCAAGGCCGTACGCCAGCGAGGCTGCCGTCGGCTCGTTGATGATGCGCAGCACCTCGAGGCCGGCGATGCGGCCGGCGTCACGCGTGGCCTGGCGCTGGGCGTCGTTGAAGTACGCCGGGACCGTGATCACGGCCTCCGTCACTTCCTCACCGAGGTATGCCTCAGCATCCGCCTTCAGCTTCTGCAAGATCATCGCGCTCACCTCGGGCGGCGAGTACTTGCGGTCGCCAAGCACGACCACGGCGTCGCCGTTGGAGGCACGCTCAATCGCGAACGGCGCGATCTCCTTGAGGTGCTGGACCTCCTGGTCCTCGAACTTACGGCCCATCAGGCGCTTCACGGAGAAGATCGTGTTCTCCGGGTTCGTCACGGCCTGTCGCTTGGCGACGGTGCCGACGAGGCGCTCACCGGTCTTGCTCACTGCCACGATCGACGGGGTCGTGCGACCGCCCTCCGCGTTCGGGATGACCTGCGGCGTGCCGCCTTCCATCACCGCGACGCAGGAGTTCGTCGTCCCGAGGTCAATACCAATCACTCTGGCCATCTGCCACCTTCTTCCTGAGTTCGACATGAAACGCGCGAGTCGCACTCGCGCCGAGATTGCTGAGTGCTAGGCGGGGCCACCGGGCTGCCCACTGCCAACCACGACACGCGCGGGACGGACGACCCGCCCGTCGATCACATAACCGGCCTGCACCACCGCGACGACCTGGCCCTCAGGACCCGGTGCGTACGAGATTGCCTCGTGCATCGCGGGGTCGAACGCCTGGCCCTCAGCCTCGATCGGCTGCACGCCGCTCGACTCGAGGACGCCTCGGAACTTTCGCTCCACGTTGCGCACACCCTCGACCCAGCGGTGCTCCGCGATCTCGGAGTCCACCGACTCCAGCGCGCGATCGAGGTCGTCGAGCACGGGCAGGTAGTTCACGATCACGCTCGTGAGCGTGAAGCGCGCCCATTCCTTGCGCTCATCGTCAGAGCGCCGGCGCAGGTTCTGGTAGTCCGCGACTGCGCGCAGGTACTTGCTTCGCAGCTCCTCGAGCTCTACCTCAAGCGAGGCCTCGGCCGGAGCCTGCTCCTCGTTCGCAGCGGTTTCGTCAGACACCGACCCTTCGGGCGGTGTCCCGCTTCCATCTCCAGTCGTCATGGCATTCCTCGGCCGACCTGTTGGGTCGAATAGGGGTGGCTACTGGCCGACCCCGCGCAACAACGTGTTCATCAGCGAGGCGACGTAGCGCACGCGCGGCACGGTGTACCCGTAGCGCATGCGAGTCGGCCCCAGCACCGCGATCGTGCCCGAGGGAGCTGAGGGGTCGCCGAAGCTCGAGACCACCAGGCTCCACTCGTGCATCCAGTCGTCCGTGTTCTCCGAGCCGATCATCACCTGGGTCATCCCCGGGTTGAGCTCGCCCGGCAGCGGCAGCGCGCGCGACAGCTCGTACGCCTCGAGGTGCCGCACTGCGTCGAGCATGCGGTCCACCGAGGAGAACTCGGGCTGCTCCAGCGCGGAGCGCACGCCTTCGACGTACGCCTCCGCGGCTACCTGCGAGGCAATCAGGTCCGCCGTCGCGCGCAGCACGCGCTCATCGTCCGTGTTCAGGTCGGGGGCGTCGGCGAGCCGCCGCACGGTCGCCGCATCACCCGAGCTGATCAGAACGTTGAGTCGCTCCGCGCGGGCAGCGAGGTCGGCTCGCTCGTGCGCGACCGAGAGCTGCAGCACCCGCTGCTGCACCCGGCCGTCGTCCATCACCACCACCAGCAGCACGGTCTCGCCCTGAAGCTCGACCAGCTGGAGGTGGCGCATCGCGCTCTGCTTCCGAGGCCGCACGATCACGGCCACGTTCGCCACCGCACTCGCCAGCACGTGAGCGGCGAGGCTGAACCACTCCTCTTGTCGGGCCGGCACCTGGTGGAACTGGTGCTCGATGGTGCGCTGCTCGGCGCTGCCCACCGGCGACTCCGCCATTAGCTCCTCGACGTAGACGCGATACCCGCGCTCCAGCGGCACGCGCCCGGCGGACGTGTGCGGCTGCGCGATGTAGCCGTCCTCTTCGAGGCGGGCCAGCTCGTTGCGGATAGTGGCCGTCGAGACCTGCAGGCCATGGTGGTCGACCAGCGCGCGCGAACTGACGGGCGCAGCCGTGTCGATGTATTCGTTGATCACCAGGCTCAGAATCTCGGCGCGACGTCCGGTCAGCACCTTCGGAACCTCCAGTGGACTGATTAGCACTCTCAGGTCGAGAGTGCTAACTACCTCCAGAATTGTACGCACGCCCCAAAATCGGGTCAACGCTGGGATAACGCAGAGGCCAGCACGAGGGCCTGCGGCCTATACTGCGGCCCGCTGTTCCCGCCTCGGGAGCAGGGAGCACGCGGGGAACCGTCCTGCCTGGTCAGCCCGTCCAGAAGCCGTCCAGCGCTCGCAAGGCGCCAGCTCGCACCGCTCGGGCTGCCTCAACGCGTCCCGGTCCGGGCGGCGGTGTCGAGCACGACGCCTTCTCGAGTCTCTACGAGGCGTACGCAGACCGCGTCTACCGCTACCTGCTCTCCCGCACCGGCCAGCCCGTCGATGCCGAGGAACTCACCTCCCGCACCTTCCTCAACGCCCTCTCCAGCCTCGACACCTATCGGGGTGGAGGCGCGAACTTCGGCTCCTGGCTGATGAGCATCGCCCACAACCTGCTGGCCAATTGGTACCGCAGCCGTGGTCGCCGGGGCGTCGCCGCCTCGCTGGACGACGCCCTCGAGGTACCCGCAGACACGCCGGGGCCTGAATCCTCCCTCGAGATGTCCGAGCAGATTCAGCGCGTCCGAGAGGCAGTGCGCTCGCTGCCGTCCGACCGCCAGCAGCTGCTCGCGCTCAAATACGTCGAGGGCCACACCAACGCCGAGATCGGCCGCCGCATGGGCCGCACCGAGGGCGCGATCAAGGCGCTGCACCACCGCACTCTCGCCCAGCTCCAGGACGCGCTCGGAGAGCCCTGATCGGTCATTCGCAACGCCTCGTTCGATGGCGACTGACCCCTGCGCCCGGTACGATCACGCTCCCCAGCACTGGAGGAAACCGTGGAGATCTCCTGGCTCGGCTATGGCTGCGTACGCGTACGCGCCCGAACTGCCGCCGTCGTAATGGACCCCTATACCCGCGAGGGCGGGCTCAACATGAGTCAGCCCAATGCGGACATCGTGACCGTCAGCCACGACGACCCACGCCACAACAACGCGAGCGGGGTCAAAGGCGAACCGCTCGTGATCACCGGCCCTGGTGAGTACGAGGTATCGGGCATCCAGATCCAGGGCATCCGCACCTCACTCAAGAGCGCGAGCCTGCCGCTGGATGGACCGGCCAAGGACCGCAACATCGCCTTCGTCCTCGAAGCCGAGAACCTACGCGTTGTCCAGCTCGGCAGCATCGGCGGCCCGCCGACCTCCGAGGAGGCCGAGGAGCTGCAGAACGCCGACATCATGTTCGTCACGATCGGCCCGGACGGCCTGAGCGCCGACGAGGCTGCTCGCACGGTCCGCGTGCTGGAGCCGACGATGATCATCCCGATCGGCTACGGCACGACCGGCACCGAGGATCCCGACCTCAAGGCCTTCCTCGTCGCTAGCGGCATCTCGCCCGAGGCGCCCGTGCAGCGCTTCTCCGTGCAGTCGAAGGGCAGCGAGACCCAGCGCGTGATCCTGCTCGACTGCCGCGGCGTCTAACTCCAACCCACCCAGCCACATACAACACGTCCGAGGCAATCGCCTCGGACGTTTGAGTTCTGCGCCAGTCGTTGCGGGCTACGGCAGGTAGAGCATCGGGTTCTGAATCGCACCGTTGAGCATGATCTCGAAGTGCAGGTGCGGGCCGGTCACGCGGCCAGTCGTGCCACTGGTGCCGACCAGCTGGCCAGCCTCGATGAACTGACCGAGCTTCACGCTGATGTTCGAGAGGTGCGCGTAGCGCGTCTCGAAGCCCTGGTCGTGACGGATGATCACGTTCAGGCCGTAGGAGCAGCAGGGGTCGCCACCGGCGAACACGACCTGGCCAGCACGCGCGGCCGAGACCGAGACGTAGGGCGCTTCGATGTCGATGCCGAGCGGGTGGCTCGGACCGAAGTACGAGGTCACCGAGTTCACGACCGGCCAGATGAAGCCGACGCGCGACTCAGGTCGTGAGACCACCGACGGAGCAGATGCCGTCGAGGCAGTTGGTGCGGCCGCCGCGAGCACACCCGGCTGCGGGCGCAGGCTCGGCGCCGGTCGCGGCGCAACCTTGCCGCCCGGCACGAGGATCATGCCGCCCTCCTGCAGGAGGTTCGGGTTGCCGGCGAGGCCGTTCGCAGGGAAAGAGATGATGTCAGCCGTCTTGGCGCTGTACTGGCTGGCGATGTCGGAAAGCGTCTCGCCGACCTTCACCTGATGGAGGATGCCCTCGACGCTCGGCACCTGGAGTTTGCCGCCGACAGCGAGGACGTGCTGGTCGGAAATGATGTCGATGTTGTTCCAGAGGATGTACTGCGAGTCGATGCCGAACTTGGAGGCGATACCCGATACGGTGTCGCCCGCCTGGATCTCGTAGCGGTAGAAGAGTGGGAGCTGCTCCTGCGTACGCGAGGCGGTCACGGTGCCGTCCGCGCGAGCCGCGGAGGCCCGGTCGGACAGCGCGGTCAGCGCCTGCTGCGTGCTGTCGGATGCTCGGAGCACCGTGTCCTGACGCGACGCGGGCGACTGCACGCTCAGCGGAATCGCGGGTGACTCGAGGCGAGTGATGGAGGAAACCGGCGCCGACGAGGCGACACCCGGCAGTGAGAACGGCCCGACCTGCAACGCAAGCAGCTCGGGGTTGGAGGCAGCCGCCGGGAAGCGGCCGATGCTGATCGTCAGTGCGAAGAGCGCGATCGCGATCAGCGCGTGCACCCCAACGCGGAGATGAAGACCTTGCCGTGCGGCCTCGATGCGCGGGTAGCGCTGGGCTCGCAGCAACGTGCGACTGAGTCGCCGCCGCTCAGGCGGGAGAAGGGTTCCTGTACCTGGAATAAGTCTGCCCCCAGGGGAATCCGTGCCCAGCAAACTCGTCTGCGACCGAGGGCTGTCACCCGTCCACGCTCTGGACGTGGCGCGATCCTACCACGGCCTCAAGCCCCCACGCTCCTTGACAATCCACGAGGAATACACCCGAAATCCCCATTTTCAGGACTAATTATCCTGATCGTAACGTGGCGTTGCTCGGGAGCAGACACGAGGCGGCGAGAGCTCCCGAGGACGCCTCAGGACAGAAATGTCGCTTGAAATGCAGACGCCGGGCTCTCGCCCGGCGTCTGTGCACATTCTCTGAACGGGGAGAGCGGCTAGATGACCTCAGACTTGAGGGTCTGGAGGAACTCGCCGTTCGACTTCGTCTTCGACATGCGTTCCAGCACGCGCTCGGTCGCATCCGTGCCCTGGTCACCGACCATGGCAGCCATGCGGCGAAGCAGCCAGACGTTGCGCAGCGTCTCCTCGTCAAAGAGGAGATCCTCACGACGAGTGGACGAGGCGAAGATGTCGATTGCCGGGTAGACGCGCTTCTCGGCCAGGCGCCGGTCGAGCCGCAGCTCCATGTTACCGGTGCCCTTGAACTCCTCGAAGATGACGTCATCCATGCGCGAGCCCGTCTCGACGAGGCAGGTCGCGATGATCGTCAGCGAACCACCCTCTTCGGTGTTACGGGCCGAGCCGAAGAACCGCTTGGGCGGGTACAGCGCGATCGGGTCCATACCACCGGACAGCGTGCGGCCACTCGTCGGGATGGCGAGGTTGTATGCACGGGCCAGGCGCGTGATCGAGTCGAGCAGGATGACGACGTCAACGCCGCCCTCGACCAACCGTCGAGCACGCTCGATCGCCGCTTCGGCGACGCGCGTGTGGTCCTCGACCGGCTCGTCGAACGTGCTGGCGATAACCTCGCCGCGCACGGAGCGCTGCATGTCCGTGACTTCCTCGGGCCGCTCACCGATGAGCAGCACCATGAGGTGGATGTCCGGGTTGTTGTTGCTGATGCCGTGCGCGATCTGCTTCAGCAGCATCGTCTTGCCGGCCTTCGGCGGCGAGACGATGAGGCCGCGCTGCCCACGACCGACAGGCGAGAACAGGTCAACGATGCGCTGGCTCAGCTCGGAGGAGTCCGACTCCAGCATCAGCTGGCGATTCGGGAAGATCGGGGTGAGGTTCTCGAAGAACGGACGACGCTTGGCGTCTTCCGGGTCCATGCCGTTCACGGCCTCGACGCGCAGCAGGCCGTAGTACTTCTCGGAGTCCTTCGGCTGGCGCACCTGGCCGGTGACGTAGTCGCCGTTGCGGAGGCCGAAGCGGCGCACCTGCGACTGCGAAACGTAGACATCGTTGGGGCCAGGAATCAGGCGCTCGCCGCGGAGGAAGCCGAAGCCGTCATCCACGAGAGCGAGCACGCCACCAGAGAAGATGTTGCCCTGGTGCTCGGCCTGGCGCTGCAGAATGCGGAAGACGAGCTCCGGCTTGGGCAGGCCGGCCGGGTTCTCAACGTTGAGTGCATCGGCGGTGGCGATCAGCTCTTCGCGGGGCCGACGCTCGAGCTCTGCGATGTTCAGGCTTGGGACCTGCACCCGCGGTGGCCGCTCACCACGCTCCTGGCGCTCGCGACCATCGCCGCCGCCATCGGGCTCGCCGCGATCGCGACGGTAGCCTCGAGGCTCACGGGGCGGGCGCTCGTCAGTTCGTTCGCGCTCATCAAAGCGCTGCTCGGTGGGCCGGGCCTCGACGGCGTCGTCTTCGACGACAGCCTCGACGATCGGCTCGTCCTGAGTGTCAGTAGGCGCACCTGCGGCGCGCCCGCGTGCGGGAACACGTGCCATATGTGTAGATACCGTGTACTAGGGGTCCTCGTAGAGGAGTAGTAGCAGAGGACCGGGGACGATTGGGATGCATGCATTGTAGCCGACGCCTCAAAAGGCGACAAGACGGCCTTTGTGACGACCGATCAGACCGCCTGGTACTTTTTCGCATCGGCGAGGAACGCCTGAATCCCCGCATCGGTGAGCGGGTGCCGCATCATGCCGAGCAGCACGTTCGAGGGCAGCGTCGCGACGTGCGAGCCAGCCAGCGCCGCCTCGGTTACGTGACGCGTGTGCCGGATGCTCGCCGCGAGTACCTGCGTCTCGATCTGGTGACGCTCGAAGATCTCCACGCAGTCGCGCACGACCTGCATGCCGTCCTCACCAATGTCATCGAGACGACCCACGAACGGCGAGACGAACGTCGCGCCGGCGCGTGCCGCGAGCAGTGCCTGGTTCGCCGAGAAGATCAGCGTGGTGTTCACGCGAATGCCCTCAGCGGACAGTCGCTTGATCGCCTGCAGGCCGGCCTCGTTCAGCACAACCTTGACCACCACGTTCGGGTGCCAGGCAGCGATGCGCTTGCCCTCGGCGACGATGTCGTCTGCCTCGAGCGAGACACACTCGGCGGAGATTGGCCCGTCCACGACTTCGCAGATCTCGAGCACGCGGTCCTTGTACTCGACACCTTCACGCGCGAGCAGTGAGGGGTTGGTGGTGACACCGGAGATCACACCCATCGCCGCGGCGCGGCGGATCTCATCAATGTTGGCGGTGTCGAGGAAGAGTTCCATCGACGAGCTCCTTCTGACGCGAACGCGTCGCTAGAACGGACGGAAGACGGCGAGGGCGACCATCACCGGAATCGTGATCACGATCAGCGTTCCGAAGACCACCGGTACGCGATCCTCGAGTGCCTCACGCAGCTCCGGGGTGGACTCTCCCTGCTTCTGGGCCTGCAACGCAAGGTAGCGTACCCGGCGCAGTCCAACGCCCAGCAACGGCAGGAAGATGAAGACGTCGACGGCGTAGATCACCATCTTCGCCAACAGCCAGCCGGTACCAAAGAAGTTCATGTTCTCCGCGGCCGCCCAGGCAAAGCCACTGAACACCACGGCAATCACACCGGAGATCAGCCAGCGCGACTCGTTCTGCTGGGCCTCGCTCAGCATTACGGCGCGCACCGCCATGTCCTTGGTGGACCAGGCACGCCAGGTGGGCACGATGACCGCACCGATGCCGGCCATCATCCAAAACAACGAGAGCAGATGCAGCAGTCGGAAAAACGTCACGCCGTAGAGCCGGCCGTCGTCCGCTGGTGGTCTCGCGCATAGACCAGCGCTGCGCCGATGAACCCCTTGAAGAGCGGGTTCGGCATGTTTGGCCGTGAGGTGAACTCCGGGTGGAACTGCGCCCCCACCATCCACGGGTGGTCGCGCAGCTCGACGATCTCAACCAGCTTGCCGTCCGGCGACCAGCCCGAGGCAATCAGGCCCTGCGCCTGCAGCTGCGGCAGCAGCGCGTTGTTCACCTCGTAGCGATGGCGGTGACGCTCACGCACGAGCGGCTGACCGTACGCCTCATAGGCACGCGTGCCAGGCTCGAGGCGGCACGGGAAGCCGCCGAGTCGCATCGTGCCACCGAGGTCCTCGACGCCCTGCTGCTCAGAGAGCAGCGAGATCACCGGAAACGGCGTGCGTGGGTCAGCCTCGGTCGTGTTCGCGCCGGGCATGCCGGCAACGTTGCGCGCGAACTCGGTGACGAGCATCTGCATGCCCAAGCAGTCACCGAGGTACGGAATCAAGTTCTCGCGGGCGTAGCGCACCGCGGCGATCTTCCCCTCCAGGCCACGGTCACCGAAGCCCGGGCAGAGCAGGATCCCGTCGACGTCGCCAATCACCTCTTCAGGGGAACGCACCTCGAGGTCTTCCGAGTGCACCCACTGCAGGTCGAGACCCGCGTGGTGCTCGACCCCAGCGTGCACCAGCGCCTCCTTGATGGAGAGGTACGCGTCGTGCAGCTCGACGTACTTGCCGACGATCGCGATGCGCAGCTGCGACTCGGGCGTGCGCAGTCGCTCGACAAACGAGCGCCACTCATCGAGGTCAGAGCGCTTCTCTTCAAGGTGCAGCTTGCGCTGGATGATCTCGCCAATGCCGGTCGCGTCGAGGTATAGCGGCACCTCGTAGATCGAGTCGGCAGTCTCGAGCGCGATCACCGCGTCCAGATCGACGTTACAGAACTGGCTGATCTTCTCACGCAGTGAGCGCGCAACCGGGAAGTCGCTGCGGGTCACGATCACGTCCGGCTGGAGGCCAAACGACCGGAGTTCGCGCACGGAGTGCTGCGTTGGCTTGGTCTTCAGCTCCTTGGTCGCGCCGATGTACGGCAGCAACGTCACGTGAATGGACAGCGTGTCCTCGGGCGGTGCGGCATAGCGCATCTGGCTGATCGCCTCGAGGAAGGGCTGGCCCTCCATGTCGCCGACCGTGCCGCCAACCTCGACGAGCACGATGTCGGCGTCGAGCGACTGGCCCGCGAGGCGGATGCGGCGGCGAATCTCGTTGGTGATGTGCGGAATCGGCTGAATCGTGCCGCCCAGGAAGTCGCCGCGGCGCTCCTTGCGAATCACCTCTTCGTACACCTGGCCGGTGGACGAGGAGCTCGCCCGCGTGACGTTCATACCGAGGAAGCGCTCGTAGTGACCGAGGTCCAGGTCGGTCTCAGCGCCGTCGTCGGTGACGTACACCTCGCCGTGCTGGTAGGGCGACATCGTGCCCGGGTCGACGTTGATATAGGGGTCGAGCTTCAGGATCGCCACGCGGTGACCACGGGCTTTGAGGATGCGGCCGACGGATGCGGCCACGATGCCTTTGCCAACGGAGCTCACGACGCCGCCGGTCACGAAGATGAACTTCGTCATGTCAGCGCTGCCTTGCCGGGGAGGGAGGAGGGAAGAAAAGAGTGCACGAGCAATCCTCCCTGTTGGCGCCCGAGCCGTCAACGACGAAACGTCTCAATGCTCACCGCAACCGCTATCGTTCGGCCATGACGGCCATTCGAGTCGCGACCATCGCCGACCTGGAGCGCGTGTCGCAGCTGCTCGCCCGCGCGTTTGCGGACGACCCCTTCTTCGACTGGGTGCTCAAGTCAGGCCCGAGCCGACCTCGGCGACTGCACATGTGGTCCGAAGCTGCGGCGCGCGGCAGCGTCGCGATGGGCGAGACCAACGTCACCGCGGACTACTCGGGCGCCGCGCTCTGGACGCCTCCCGGTGATCACAGCACCGACCACGCGCTCGTCCGCTGGTGGCGGCTGATCCCTCGAGCCGGCGTCGTTGGCGCGCTTCGCCTTGGGCCGGGCTTCGACCTGCTCGATGCGGCGACGCCCACCGTCCCGCACGTCTATTTCCGCATCCTCGGCGTCGAACCCAGCCGTCAGGGCACGGGTATCGGCAGCCGGCTGATCGAGCACGGCCTCGAACGCTGGGCGCCCGAGCACCTGCCGACCTATCTCTTCAGCACCAAGGAGCGGAACGTCCCGCTCTATGAGCGCTACGGCTTCAAGGTCGTGGAGCGCCTCGACTTGCCCGGCGGGCCGTCGGTCTGGCCGATGTGGCGGGACTCGAGCTAGCGATTGTGCCCGAGCGCCCCGCGTCGGTTGTGGTGCCCTCGCCGCGAACGTACCTTTGATCCCTCGTCCATTTGCGACCTTCGAGGGGGATTCCGTGGCCATCGAGCAGAAGATCACGACGCTGTCGAACGGGCTCCGCGTCCTCACCTCGACCATTCCGACCGCACAGTCCGCGGCGGTCGCCTACTTCGCCGGCATCGGCTCGCGTGGCGAAGACCCGCGGACGAACGGCCTGTCGCACTACCTGGAACACATGCTCTTCAAGGGCACGACGACCCGCCCGACCGCCCAGCTCATCTCCCAGGCGATCGAGGGTGCCGGTGGCAACCTGAACGCTTACACGACCCACGAGATCACCTGCTACTGGAACAGCGTCCCCTTCGAGGCTGCCGGCACCGGCATCGCCGTCGTCGCCGACATGATTCAGCACTCGCTGCTCTCCCAGGAGGAGATCGACCGAGAGCGCACGGTTGTCCAGCAGGAGATTCGCCGCGGCCACGACAACCCCGGCCAGTGGGTCGGTGAGCTGCTCGGCAAGGCCACCTTCGGCGACCAGCCCGTCGGCTGGCCCGTCGCCGGCTCGATCGAGACGGTCGAGGCGCTGAACCGCCCCGACTTCGCCGCCCACATGGACAGCTACTACACCGCCAGCAACAGCGTCTTCTCGGTCGCCGGGAACGTGGAACACGAGCAGGTCGTCGAGCTCGCGCAGGCTGCCTTCGGCAACCTGCCGCAGGGCCAGGCCTCCTCGGTGGTCGGCGCGAAGCACGGGCTGCCGCCCGAGCACGTGATCGTCGAGCAGCGCGAGCTGGAGCAGACCCAGATCGCTCTCTCGATGCAGGCGCTCCCGCGCCGCGACCCCGACCGCTACGCCCTTGAGATCCTGCACACCATCCTCGGACGCGGCATGTCGTCGCGACTGTTCGAGGAGGTGCGTGAGCGCCGCGGCCTCGCCTACTCGGTCGGATCGCGCGTCTCGCGTTTCCAGGACATCGGCTCGTTCACCGTCTCCGCCGGCGTCACCCGCGCCCAGCAGGAAGAGGCGCTGCAGGTGATCGTCGAGCAGCTCCACAAGATCACCGACGAGCCGGTCGCGGCCGACGAGCTGACCCGCGCCATCGACTACGCCGCCGGCTCCTTCCGCCTGTCGTTCGAGGCGCCGATGTCCTACGGCCAGCGCTTCGGCGAGCAGCTGCTCCAGGATGGCCAGCTCGAGCCGGTGGACGAGACGGTCGCGAAGATTCGCGCCGTCACCGCTGCGGACGTGCAGCGCGTCGCCAAGCGCGTGATTGCCCCCGGTGAGTACGCGATCGCGGTCGTCGGCCCCTCCGCTACCGAGGACCGCCTCGCCCAGATCCTCGCGGGCTAAGCCCCCGAGCGGAGCGGAACGGAGCAGCGGGCCGATGCCACGCGCCGACAACGACGGCGTCCGCATCTACTACGAGGACTTCGGTCCCCGCGAGGAGACGCAGACCTGGCCGGGCGAGGATGGCCTCGACCCGCTGGTGCTCGCCCACGGCTACGGCGTCGACCTCACGATGTGGGACTGGCAGATCGAGCCGCTCTCGTGGCGCCGCCGCCTGATCCTCTGGGACGCGCGCGGCCACGGGCGCTCCGCCGCACCCGCGGGCGACGAGGCGTACTCGATGCCCCTCTTCGCGCAGGACCTCCGAGCCGTGCTCGACGACGCCGGGGTGAAGCGCGCGATCATCGGCGGCATGTCCTTCGGCGGGATGATCGCGCTGCAGTTCGCCGTGGACTTCCCGCAGCGCACGCGCGCCCTAATCCTCAGCGACTCCGTACCCCGAGGTGCGACCGCCACCGACCGCGCCGAGCCACCCAGCCGCAACCCGCTCTTCGACTCGATGATGCAGCGCCCTGACCTCACACCCGCGCTGCCGGCGCTCGCAGCGCAGACCCTCGTGATCTACGGTGAGCACGACCAGCGCATCGCCGAGGGCGTCCCGGTGCTCGCCGCGGGCCTGCAACGGCGACGCATCGTCTGCCTCGCGGGCTGCTCGCACGGCTCATCCGCGCAGCGCCCCGATGCATGGACCGAGGTCGTGCAGGCCTTCCTAGAAGACATTGAAGTCGGCCGCCCGATCGAGGGCGAGATCACGAAGTAACAGAAAGCTGCTGTGATGTTCGCTCTCGCCGCACGTTCCAGCCTGCTGATCGACGCCACCGACAACGGGGCACTTGAGGCCGCACCGCGCAGCAGCGCCGATGCAGTCCTCATCGACCTCGCGAGTCCCGCTGCGTATGCCGCGCACGCTGATGCGCGCCGCGCCGCAAACCATGCACTGCTCGCGGTTGCCGCGACCGGTCGCCCAGTGCACGTGCGTGTCGCCGACTCGCGCTCCGGTGAGACCGAGGGCGACATCATGTCCGTCGTCCGCGCCGGCACCACGGCGATCGTGCTCGCCGGTGTCGAACGCCCGCAGGACGCGCGCGAGATCGACGTGATGATTCGCAAGCAAGAGATGCGTCGCGATCTCGCCCCCGGCAGCGTGCGCCTGATCGCCGAGGTCGACTCCGCGTCCGGCCTGCGCGCGCTCCCGGCGATTCTCGCGAGCATCGACCGGCACTCCGCCGTCGTGCTGCACGCACCGGCGTTCGCCGCTGCGCTGCGCCTGCGCGGCCCGCTCACCGCACACACATCAGTGCTCGAGCACGCGATGGGCGAGCTCGCACTCACGACGGCAGTCGCCGACATCGATTGGCTGCTCGCAGTGCCGGGCGTCGATGTCCCCACGCGCGCCGCGCTCGCGAACAGTGCACACGCGCTCGGCGCGGCTGGCGTCGTCGTTGCCTCGGACGCCGAGGCGCAGGGCTTCAACCGCCTGTTCTCGCCTGACCCCGCAAGCATCGAGGCTGCACGCGCCGTGCTTAGTGAGTGGACTGCATTGCGCAAGCGCGACGGTGAGTCATCAGTCGCAAACGGTCAGCTCGTAGACCGACGCCGCATGCGCCAGGCGCGCAGGACTGTGGATCGAGCCGACGCGATCGCCGCTCGCGAGCGTGTGCACTAGCTCGAGCTAGTCCGCGCTGAGCGGCACCAACCCCGCCGGCAACACCCCCGCCGAGGTCGACGCACCGTCGATCAGGAATGAGTGCGCGTTCACGTAGTCCGATGCCTCCGATGCGAGGAACACCGCCAGCGGCCCGATCTCGTAGTCGATGCCGGTGCGACCCGCCGCCTGCGCGTCGCCGCGCGGATTCGGCACGTCGGGTTCGAGGAAGTGCGGGAACGCGCCAGGCGCGATGCCGGTGCAGCGAATGTTCTCGCGCGCGTAGGTCATCGCCAGCGCGCGCGTGAACTGCACGGTGCCCGCCTTCGCGATGCCGTACATGAAGTCGCCTCGACGGCCGCGCATCCCGGACGGTGAGACAACGTTGATCACACGCCCGCCGCCGCGTTCGAGGAAATGCGGAATCACCTCGCGACAGCACAGGAACATCGAGGTGAGATTGCCGTCCATCCCCTCGTGCCAGTCGTCGAGCGTCAGTTCCGGGAACACCTTGCCGCGTCCCGCGCCGCCACCGCCCGCGTTGTTCACGAGGATGTCGAGCTGCCCGAACGCTGCAATCGTGCCGGCCACCATGCGCGCGATCTGTGCCTCGTCGGTCACGTCCGTGGACACCGAGTAGGCGCGACGGCCCTTGGCCTCGATCATCGCGACGGTCGCCTCGAGCGGTTCGATGCGTCGCCCGCTCACTGCGACATCGGCGCCCGCATCAGCGAACGCCAGCGCGATCGCCTGCCCGAGCCCCGTCCCGCCACCCGTGACCAGTGCCGTCTTCCCCGCCAGGCTCAGCCGATCGAGGACGCCCATCGCACACCTCCCGCACAGCGGCGCGAGTGTACGCCCGCAAGCACAGGCGTGATGCGAGTCTGACTACGCCTGGCCGAGCAGCGCGACGCGGTGCAATGCGCTGACCATCTCATCGACCGCAGCACACTGCCAGACGCGAAAAAACGGCGATCCGAGGAGTGATGTCCACGCCGCCGGATCGTCATGAAAGACCGCGTCCTGATTCGTGACGATGCGGTCCTTGTCGAAGACGCTCGGCATCTCGGAGTAGTGATAGAGGTAGCGCATCTCCGCCGTGAAGAACGCGAACACCGGAATCGACTGCCACTGCTCGCCGCGCTTCTCATTGAGGAACTGCACTGTCAGGTCAGCGTTGCTGTCCGGCGAGTCCGCGAGGCTCGGCACATGCGCGTCGGAGAACTGCGCGCCGTCGCGCGTAAAGACGTGCAGCTCAGCGCCGAGCGCCTCGGCGATGCGAGCAATGCTCGGAATGTCGCGGCGGCAGTCGCTCGACCACTCCTCGACGATCGCGAGGATGCGCGCGGGCGCCTCCGGCTGCGCCGCGAGCCACTCGAGTGCGGCGTGCTGGTCCTCGGTCAGCTCGCACGCGTCACACGCGGTGCGCAGCTCTGCGGAGCGATCGAGTCGTGACCCAACGCCGCCGCTGTTCTGGCGCGCCAGGTTCTCGGGCGTTCCAATGAACGCGAGGTACTCCTCGATCGTCCGACCTTCGCGGAAGCGGGCTTCGGTCACAACGGGAGGCATGTGTACTCCTCGCAGTCAGGCTGAGAGCCGCACTATAGCTACGCGCGCACGCCCAGCTCACGCAGCGTCGAGCGCACCTCGCGGATGATGCGCGGGTAGCCGCGCTCCAGCACCATGCGACCTCGAACGATGCGCGCGAGGTCAGCATCGCTCAGCACGCCCGAGGCACGCGCTGCCTCGACGTCTTCTTCGTCTTCCCACATCGTCACGCCGTCGGTCACCCACAGGTCGAGATAGAGGTCGACGTAGGACACCTCTCCGCCCGCGTCCGTGACGTCGAGGCGCATGTCCCGCAGCACATCGAAGCGCGTGCGGATCGGCACTCCCGGATCGCGCGGCACGAGGTGATAGACGTTGTACGGACGCCGCGCCCAGAACGGGCCGTAGGAATTGACCGCGCCATAGGGCGCCTCGAGCGGCAATCGCACGACCACCAGCCCTGACCGGGTGGCGACAAGCTCGCACTCAAAGCGATGGCCCTCGTCGCCGGGGTGGCGCTTCGCCTCGATCACCCCAGGCGTGCCCGGCGTCAGCGGGAGCGCCCGGTACGTGAACGACTCGGACGTCACGAGACCGGCACGATCCACGCCGCCGTCGGCAGCGCGGTCGCGCTCCCGGGCGGGTCGTATGCCGCGACCACGAGCACGCCGACGCGCACCTTCGGGTCGACGAGCGTCCCGGCCACCAGCCGCAGCATGATCTGCGACCCATTCACCGAGACCGTCACCCGCCGTGTCGTGTAGTCCAGACTCACCACCTGGCCCTGGCCGGTCGTCTCGCCCGCCCACTTCGCCCCACCACCGTCCGCCGCGAGGTGCACCGCGTGCACGCCGCCGAGCCCGTCCCGCAGCAGCACCTTGAACCCGGGCACCTGCTGCGCCGCGCAGACCACCCCCGGCTGCGCGACCCCGAGGCAGCTCGAGGGCCACAGCACCGCCTCCGCCGCGGCGACCGAGACCTCCCGCTGGGGCACCGCCAGCCACTCAGCCATGAGCCCTGCCGCCCGGGCCGCCGCCGGCTCGACCTCGGCGCTCGTGGGCGGACGGTCGCCACGCGGCACTGGGACCGTGGTCACGATCGGCGGCACCGTGGTGCCGGGCGCCATCACGCTCGCGCTTGGCTCGGCGAGGGGATTGCGCACCGGCTGGCGCACGGCACCACACGCGAGCGTCAGCACCGCGAGGAGCGCCAGGCCGCCTGGTTGGAGTGCTCGTCGGAGCCCCTGAAATGCCAACAGATTCGCCCTTTCCTCGACGGAGGCTGCTGGTATGATCTCGCGGGCCTTCGGGCACCCGTCAAGGCGCATCCGCGCAACCAGGTTTGTTCCGTGCGAGAGGAGCCGGCGCACAGGCGTCGGAGCAGGCTATGCCCGCAACAGTGGTGATCGGTGGTCAGTGGGGCGACGAGGGTAAGGGCCGTGTCGTCGACTTCTTCGCGCGCGAGTGCAGCGTCATCGGCCGCTACTCGGCCGGCAGCAACGCGGGCCACACGATCGTCAACGAGAAGGGCCGCTTCGCCCTCCACCTCGTCCCGGCCGGCATCTTCCACGGCAATAAGGCCTGCATCATCGGGAATGGCGTCGCCATCCTCCCGACCACCCTCATCAGCGAGATCTCGATGCTGGAGGAGCGCGGAGTCGACACCTCGCAGCTCCTGATCAGCGACCGCGCCCACGTCGTCATGCCCTGGCATGTCGCCATCGACAAGCTGGACGAGGCGATGCGAGGCGAGAACGCCATCGGCACGACCGGCACGGGCACCGGCCCCGCCTTCATCGACAAGACCGCCCGCCTGGGCATCCGCACTGGCGACCTCCTCAACCCGGAGGAGTTCGACGCCAAGCTGCGCATGATCCTCGCCTACAAGAACAAGGTCATCACGCAGCTCTATGGCGGCGAGCCGCTGGACGAGCGCGAGATCCGCGACCAGTACCGCGAGTTCGGCGAGCGCCTGCGCGAGTACATCACCAACACCGCCGAGGTGATCCAGGACGCCCACGAGCGCGGCGAGCAGATCCTGCTCGAAGGCGCACAGGGCACGCTGCTCGACCTCGACACCGGCACCTACCCGTACGTGACCTCCTCGGTCCCGGCTTCGGTGGCTGCCGGCGCCTGCATCGGCATCGGCCTTGGCCCCACCGCGATCGACCGCGTGGTCGGCGTCTACAAGGCGTACCAAACCCGCGTCGGCAATGGCCCGATGCCGACCGAGCTGTTCGACGCCGACGGCGATGCGCTCCGCAATCACGGCATGGCCCAGGGCACCGCAGAGTTCGGCACCACTACCGGTCGCCCGAGGCGCTGTGGTTGGTTCGATGGCGTGCTCGCGCGGTACACCGCGCGGCTCAACGGCCTCACCTCGGTCGCCCTGACGCGCCTCGACGTGCTCGCGCAGTTCGACCGCATCAAGATCTGCACCGCCTACGAGCTCGACGGCGCTCGAGTCAGCACGCTGCCCGCCTCGCTGCAGGCGCAGACCCGAGTCACGCCCGTGTACGAGGAGATGCCCGGCTGGAAGCAGGAGATCACCGACGTGCGTTCCTTCGGCGACCTGCCCGAGGCCGCTCGGAACTACGTGCGCCGCATCGAGCAGATCCTCGGCGTGCCCGTCGACATGATCTCGGTCGGCCCGGAGCGCGATCAGGCGATCGTCACGCACGACATCTTCGGCGGCACCCTCTAGCGAGGCCTGCTCGAAGCGTTCGAGTCAGAGAGAGAAGCGCGTGAACACGACCATCCTGGCGTTGCATGTCCTATTGGCAGTCATGCTCGTTGGCCCGCAGTTCCTGCTCTTCTTCGCGGTTATCCCCGCCACCTGGCTCATCCCCGATGAGCAGCTCCGCCGCGACGTCACCCGAGTTGTCACCTCGCGCTTCGGCATGATGTCGGCAATCTCGATCGTCGGCCTCGTAATCACCGGCCTCTACATGCTGAACTCAAGCCTCGTCGGCACTGACGTTCGAGACCACATGATGGAGTACCGCTTCGGCGCGGTCTTCGGGCTCAAAATGCTGACCTTTATCATCCTGCTCGTCGCGATCGGTGTGCACGGCGCTGTCTTCGGTCGCCGCATTCGCGCAACGTCCGAGGCGGTCGAGCGTGGCGAGGTCGACCCCGGTGAGCTGGAGCGGGCCCGCCGCAACTCCCTGATGTTCTCGATGATCATCCTGCTGCTCTCGGTCGCCGTGCTGTTCATGGGCGTCACGCTCGGAAACCACGACTACTCGATGCAGCCGATGCAGTAGCGCACGCCGAGGTCATACGGATGGTGCGCACGCTGCCCGACCTGCTTCGCCCCGGCCTCGACCTCGTCTTCGTCGGCATCAATCCCGGTGAGGAATCCGCGCGTCGAGGTCACTACTACGCGCATCCCGGCAACGCCTTCTGGCCCGCCCTCTCCGCCAGTCCGCTCGTCCCTCGTCCCGTCACTCGCGAGGATGATCGCTGGCTCTACGAGGCTGCCGGGATCGGCTTCACCGATGTCGTGAAGCGCGTCGTCACCGACAGCAGCGCCGTCACCGACGCCGAGCTGCGCGCCGCCGTCCCCCACTTCCGAGCGCGCATCGCCTACGCGCACCCGCGCGCCGTCTGCTTCACCACCACCCGTGGCTTCGCCGCCTGCTTTCCAAAGGTGCGCGCCGCAAACGCCTGGGGCCGCCAGCCAGTCATGCTTGAAAACACCGAGGTGTGGCTCATGCCCTCGACCTCCGGTCGCGCCGCCGGCCACCGCGCGCACGTGCACACCGTGCTTGCCGATCTCGCGCGCGAGCTCCACGAGGTGCGTGCCGCATGACCCAGCCCACCAACGAATACAACGAGGATGTCCGCTACCGCCCCGATGACGACTGCCCGCTCTTCAGCGAATCGCTGGAGGAGCACATCGTCGGCATCACCCGCGGCACGCTGCCGAACCACGGCACGTTCTGCGGTAACTGCTACACACCGCTCTCGCCCGACACCGCCAAGTGCCCGCACTGCGGCGCACTCACCGACGGCTCGCGCCGTCCCGTCGAGACGATTCCCGACGAGGTGATCGCTATGCTCCGCGATCAGCGGAAGACCGAGAGCAGCATCGTGAACTCGTTCGCGTACGCCGGCTTCATCATCGCCATCTGCTTCGCGCTCTGGCTGATCCTCACCGTCCCGTACTTGCGTCCCGAGAGTGGACATCTGATCACGGCGACGGTCGTCTTCAGCCTCGTGCTGATCATCGGAGGCCGTACGCTCGCGGGCGTGCTCGGTGGCTACTACGGCGACCACTACGCGTACGACCGCGCTCGCAAGCGCCTGCGCACGAGGTGGGCTCAGTGGTCCGCCCAGCGCTAGCAAGCGTCGCGCTCGCTCTCGCACTGCTCGCCTGCACTCGAGGTGAGCCCGCACCGTCGAGCCCTACACCAACCGCAAAGGTCACTGCACCAGCGACGGCGAGCCCTTCGGCAGCCAGTACCGCGAGTCCGGCACCGACGAGTGTTGCAACCTCGACGCCGACAGCAACGCCAACCGACGCTACATTGCGCGCGCTGATCGAACGCGACGCCTGCCCAAGCGATCCGGCATCGTGCGCGGGCGCGTTCACACTGACGTACCTCGACCTCACGCATGACGGAGTGTCCGACGTCGTCGCGCTCGACTCGAGATCGACCGGCATGGCCGGCTTCCTCGTCTACGATCTCGCGAGCACGCCGCCAAAGCAGATCGGCGCCGAGCGCGGCAACCTGCCGAAGATGACGCCCGAGGGCAGCACGCAGGTCATCCGCATGATCCTCGACCCTACCGCCTCACCTCGCATCGAAGCGACCTACGCTTGGAATGGCTTCTTCTTTAAGCGCGTCGCGATTCAACCGGCACCAACGCCATAAACAGAAGGCGCGCCCTTGCGGACGCGCCTTCGTGTGGACTCGAACGTTCGAGGGCTACGCGTGCACGGCCAGCACGTCAAGCTTATGGTTCGCCATCTCGGCTGCGATGCGCGCCTGAGCGTCCGCGGACGCCTCGATCATCGGGAGGCGGAGGCCACCAACCGGAATGCCCGCGTGGTTCACGGCAAACTTCACGGGGATCGGGTTCGTCTCGATGAACAGGACGTTGAACAGCGGCATCAGCCGCGCCTCGATCGCGCGAGCGCCTGCGATGTCACCGCTGACGTAGGTCGCGATCATCTCGCTGATCTGCGAGCCAATCAGGTGGCTCGCCACCGAAACGATGCCCCAACCACCCTGCTCGAGGATGTTGAGCGTCAGTGCGTCGTCGCCGGACCAGAGGCGGAAGCCCTCGGGCGCTGCGTCGCAGATCGCCTTCGCCTGCGCCATGTCACCGGCGGCCTCTTTGATGCCGACGATGTTCGGCACATCGTTGGCAAGGCGCAGCGTCGTCTCGGCCGTCATGTTGAGCGAGGTGCGACCGGGGATGTTGTAGAGGATGCACGGCAGCGGCGTCGCTTCGGCCAGCACGCGGAAGTGGCGGTACAGACCTTCCTGCGGCGGCTTGTTGTAGTACGGCACCGTGAACATCAGGCCGGACATGCCGGTGGCGACACCCTCGCGCACCATCTCGAGCGACTCAGATGTCGAGTTGGTCGAGGCGCCACCGATGATCGTGGCGTCCGGGCCAACTGCGCGGCGCACCGCGCGCCACACCTCGATCTGCTCTTCGATGCTCAGCGTCGGCGTCTCACCCGTCGTGCCCGTAAGCACGAGGCCGTCCGACCCCGAGGCCAGCAGCATCTTCGCGAGCTCGCCGCACTGTGCGTAATCGACAGAGCCGTCCACTGCGAATGGAGTCACCATCGCAGTCATCACACGGCCGAAGTTTGCGTTCTTCGCCATCTCAATCCTCCAGGAACTGCGCCCCGAGCGTCTGCTCGTCAGGGGCGCTACCGGCGCCGACAGAATAACTCGTTTGCCGACACCTCATGAGGCTAGCTCAACGAGCGGCGCCGCCGCGCCTCCACCCCGCGAGGCGAACCTCGTCAGGAGGGAGAGCGCCCACGGCGCCTAGATCTTGCCGCGGCGGATGAGCTCCTCGGCGATCTGGATGGCGTTCGTCGCTGCGCCCTTGCGCAGGTTGTCCGTGACGCACCAGAACGCAATGCCGTGGTCGGTCGACTCGTCCTTGCGGAGGCGGCCCACGAACGCGCGGTCGTCACCGGCCGTGTTCAATGGCATCGGGTACACCGAGTTCGCCGGGTCATCCATGATCTCGAGGCCGGGCTGGTTGCGCAGCGCCTCGCGAATGTCGTCGAGGGGCGCGTCCTTCTCGAACTCGACGTGCACCGCCTCGGCGTGACCAAGCACGGTCGGCACGCGCGCACAGGTCGCGCTGAACGGCAGCCCGTCGATGTGCAGGATCTTGCGCGTCTCGTTGCGCATCTTCGCTTCTTCAGCGGTGTAGCCGTCCTCGCCGAAGACATCGACCTGCGGCAGCACGTTCATCGCAATCTGGTGCGGGTACACCGAGGCGGCCGGGATCGGCTCGCCACGCCCGAATGCGCCGAGCTGTGACTTGAGCTCCTCGACCGCCGCGGCGCCGGTGCCCGAGGTTGCCTGGTACGTCGCGACCGTCACGCGGCGCAGCGGCGCGACCTGTCGCATCGCGTGCAGTGCCATCGCCAGCGGCGTCGTCGTGCAGTTCGGAATCGAGATGATCCCTTCGTGCCACTCGAGGTCGTCGCCGTTTACCTCGGGGATCACGAGCGGCACGTTCGCCTGCATGCGGAACGCAGAGCCGTCGTCGATCATCACGCCGCCCATCTTCGTGATGATCGGCGCGTACTCGCGCGAAGCAGCCGAGGTCGCCGAGCAGAACACGAGGTCAGCGCCCTTGAGCGCCTCCACGCTGGTCTCCTCGACCACGATCTCCTGGTCCTTGTAGCGCAGCGTCTTGCCGGCAGAGCGTGCCGTCGCGAGCAGCTTCAGGCTCGAGAACGGGAAGTTTCGCTCTGCGGCGACGCGCAGAAACACGTCACCGACGGCGCCCGTGGCGCCGATCACTGCGACATTCAGAGAGCTCTTGGCCATTGGAGGTCGTCCCCTTGTGCTGGTCCCTGCTTATTCGAAGGCAGGGACCTTCGCAGCAGGGACGCGTGTTAGCGCTGCTTCTTCGTGGTCTTCGTAGTAGTCGTGAGGAAGTCAGTCATCGTCGGCACAGGATACACGAGGCGGCCTGACTGGCTAGTGGGGCGCCCGCGCGCGCGCCGTCGCCAGCTCCTCCACCGAGAACAGCTCCCCAAACTCGAGGGAGGCCGCGCGCGCCTCGACCGACAGGTCGCTGCGTCCGGCCTCGGCGATCTCCGCTAATGCCCCGAGCAGTGCCGGCTCCGCGAGCACCGCTCGTACCGCCTCGACCCCGCCGCGCTCATCGAGCAGCGCGCGGAACCGCACCGGCTCGTAGCGCATATCGTCACGCGCGAAGTCACACAGCCGGATCAGGCTCGCCGTGAACCGCGCTTCGAGTTCGCCTCGGGTGGTCTCAGCCGGCGCCTGCAGTGGCTCGAGCCCGATCCGCACCCGCGCGATGTCGAGCTCAGCCGGGGTGAACAGTCGTCGGTACTGGTCCTGCGTCACGAGCCACTCGACCGTGAACGACAGCGCGCCGCCGGCCCACAGCTCCTGGAATGCCTGCGACGGTAGCGAGATCAGCGTGTGACGTGCGAGCGGCAACCCCTCGTCCGGCCCGAGCGCGGGCAGATTGCGCACGCTCAGGAACGGCACGAAGTTGCGCGCGTTCTGGAACTGCTCGGCGAGGCGGTTGTTGAACCGCGCCGTCAGCTCCTCGATCGAGAGCGGCGCACTTGAGGTCACGCGGGACTCAAGGTCATGCGCGGCGCAGCTAGTCGAGCTCTTGCGTGCCGTTGGCCCAGCCGCGCAGACGGATCCACCAGCCAAGCGCCACCAGCACCGCGACCGCGAAGGCCGGCTGAATCGGCTGCCCCGCCGGGTCGATCGAGTACAGCCCAGCGGCGAACGGACCCGCGATCACCGCGAGGCCTGCCAGGCCCAGCCACGGCTTGATGCGCTCGTCTGCCCACACGGTGTCGAGCCGCACCCAGAGCAGTGCGCCGAGCAGGAATGTCAGCAACGAGGCGGGAACGGCAACGGACAACGCGATCACAAGCACGGGGTGACTCCATGGGGTGAGCGATTCGGCGGGAACGAAGCGGCCCACTCATCGTCACACCGCCGCAATGCCAATGGAACCCTCGACACGAAATTGATATGGGCGAAATCAGTTAAGACAGCCCGATCAGCGCGTCGAGGCCTTCCACCAACCCGCTGCGCTCCATCACCGCGCGCGTCGCGAGCAGCACACCCGGCATGTAGCACTCACGGCTCACCGTGTCGTGCCGCAGTGACAGCGTCTGGCCCATCGCACCGAAGATCACCTCCTGCGAGGCAACGAAGCCAGGCAGGCGCACCGAGTGCAGTCCGACACCACCCTCCATCGCGCCGCGCGCCCCCTCGATGTGTTCGAGGTCAGACGTGCGGTAGCGGAAGTCCTCACCACGTGCGGCACGCATCAACCGCGCCGTCGCGAGCGCCGTGCCGGACGGCGAGTCCACCTTGCGGTCATGGTGCAGCTCGATCACCTCGGCCGTGTCGAAGAACTTCGCCGCGACCGTCGCGAGGTACATCAGCACCACCGCGCCGAGCGCGAAGTTTGGCGCGAGCACGCCACCCAGTCCGCGCGAGGTGCACCCGTCGCGCAGCTGCTCCAGCAATGCGCCTTGCACACCCGACGTCCCGATGACCGGACGCACGCCATTGGCGAACGCCGCTTCGAGCAGGCCCGGCAGGTACGCCGCATTGGTGAAGTCGATCACCACGTCGGGGTGCGTCGCCGCAAATAGGTCGGAGGGCTCGGCATGCGTGCCGTACACCGTCCCACCCATCGACCGATGCTCCGAGGTGCCTCCGCGTGGCGAGAGGATCCCGACGATCTGCATCTCCGGATCAGCCTCGACCGCCTCCACGACTGCGCGGCCCATCAGACCAATGCCAGCCACTGCAACTCGGATCATCTCGCGCTCCTACTCGGTGCATGCAGACGGAAGCGGACACAACTACGCCCCGGTCACCCGGGGCGCAGTGTACGTACATCGTTCGAGGCTGTTCGCCTCCACCTTCCGCGCCCTCTCAGTAGGAGAGACGCCCACCCTCTTCGCCCAACCTCACAAGAAGCTGGGCGAAGAGAGCCGAAGGCTCCTACCAGCGGCGACCGCCGGAGGGGGGACGCGGAGCCTGCGGTCGGTCTTCACCGCCGCCGCCACCCGACTCGGGTCGAGGTGCACGGTTGCCACCGTAGCCACCACCAGAACCGAAGCCGCCGCCACCACCCTGCTGGCCACCGCCGTTGCCGCCCTGACCACCACCACGGTTGCCGCCGCCGAAGCCGCCGCCACCGCCGTTGCCACCCTGACCACCGCCACGGTTGCCGCCGCCGAAGCCGCCACCACCGCCGCCGGGTCGAGGACCACGCTGGCCGCCGCCACCACCGCCGCGGTTACCACCGCCGCCGAAGCCGCCGCCACCACCGCCGCGGTTACCACCGCCGCCGAAGCCGCCGCCACCACCGCC
>QWQU01000010.1 GCA_003670735.1 Chloroflexota bacterium
ACCTACGAACCCGTGCTCTCGCCGCAATCGCTCGAGTCGCGCAGCGTCAGCGCCGAGGACGTGCGTGACATCCTTGGTGCCCTCGACGTGCTGCACTGGGTACAGCCGCAGACGCTGCTGATCTGCGCCGCCCTTGCCGAAGCGTTCGAGGCTGACCGTGTCGGCGGCGAAGGCCGCCCCGAACCTCGCGACACGACCGACCGCGAGCGCACCCACCTCGCGACGCCGTTGCATCTCGTCGCCCTCGATGTCGAGCCGTTGCCGACAATCGCTGCCATGCTCCAACTCGACGAAGCGCCCGAGCTCTACCGCACCGCCGCGGAATGGCCCGCATACCTCGAGGCCGCGTGGGGCGAGCTGCAGCACTTTCCGGCGTATCCGCCGCTGCGCCGTCGCGCTCGCGCGCTCTACTACTACGCGCGCTCCTCGGCTCGCTTCCTGGCGCAGCCACTCGAGGCGAACGCCGAGACGCTCGCAGCCCGGGGCGTGCCCGCCGAGGCCATCGCACTCGCTCGGGCTACGGTCGAGGACGCGCTGCCAATGCTCGCCACGATGGTGATGCACTGCGCTGCGCTGCGAGCCGCCCTTGGCGTCGCCGACCACGAGGTCGTGCGCCCGGCCTGACCGTGCCTCGCGCGCCGCTCGCTACAATCGAGGCACGCCCCATACGAGGTGGCGGCGAGGTATGGCCCGATGCTCGAGACCCTGACGAACCTGTGGCAGCCCGGCGACCCGCACGTCCGCGACGCGCTCCGCGACTCCCAGGTCACGGACGTCGAGCTGCTCTATGACTCCTCGAACTACGTCTTCCTCGCCAACCTCGAGCATCCCGAGTACGGCGAAGGCCTCGGCATCTACAAGCCCGTCTCGGGCGAGGCGCCGCTCTCGGACTTCCCGTACGGCTCCCTGCACCGTCGCGAAGTCGCGGCGTTCGAGCTCTCGCGCCTGCTCGGCTGGGACCTCGTGCCACCCGTCGTAGAGCGCGAGGGGCCGCGCGGCATTGGCTCGATGCAGCTCTTCATTCCGCACGACCCCGATGCGCACTACTTCGCGTTGCGCGGCGAGCCGGCGCTGCACCCGCAATACATTCGCCTCGCTGCCTTCGATCTGATCACGAACAACGCCGACCGCAAAGGCGGCCACATGCTGCTTGATGCCACGGGCAACGTCTGGGCGATCGACAACGCGCTCTGCTTCCATCGCATCGACAAGCTGCGCACCGTGGTGTGGGACTTCGCCGGCGAGACCGTGCCTGACTCGGTGCTGACGGACATCGAGCGTGTCATGCACTGCGTCACGAACGAAGACGAAGCGTCCGAGGCGTTCCGCGCACACATCCACCCGGGTGAGGTCGATACGTTCGTGCGCCGCTGCGCGGCACTACTCGCTGATCCGGTGCTGCCGGAGATGTATCCGTGGCGCTGCGTGCCCTGGCCGCTGGTCTGATCAGGCCTCGATCGTCGCGGTTGCGCGCCGATCGGCTGCTCGCCACGCCGCAAATGAGATCGTCCCGGTAAGCCCGATGAACGCGGCGAGGATCGCGTACGCGAGTTGTGGCGAGGAGTCACCGAGCACACCTGCTGCCGTGTTCGTCAGCGCGATCGCGATCGACTGCCCGAACGGGCTGAGCGACATCACCGTTGCCCGCGCCGACGAGTCCACTCGATCGTTCACGTAGGCAATGCTTGCCGGATGCACGAGTCCGATCGCTGCCGAGGTGATCGCGAACCCGGCATAGGCGACGACGTGGTCGACCAGCGCCAGCATCGCGAGTCCAGCCACCGCCCCAACCATGGCGACGATCAGCGCCTTCGAGATGCCGATCCAACGCACCACGCGGCCGCTGACAAGTCCGGTCATCCCGCTCAGCAACATCACCGCGCCGGACGCGACACCGTAGAGCGAGAGCGGCACGTGATGCTGCTGTAGGAACGGCTGCGACAGGATCGAGAACCCGGCCCACGCGCTCATCAGCACGACCTGCAGGAACACCATGTTCCGCAAGGCGTGCTCGCGGCGCACGATCGCAAACCCTTCGCGGAGCACCTCGGCATAGCCGCGTCGTGTCTCAATGCCTCGAGGTGGCTCCTGCATCACCAGCAGCAGCGGTAGCACGAGCACGTACGAGGCGACCGTCGCGAAGATCGCCGCGGGCAGACTCACCAGCACCGCGATCACGCCGCCGGCGATGCTTCCGCACAGCGAGCCGAACAGGTTCAGCGCCCAGAGCACACCCATGCGGTCGGTGTACTCGTGCGCTCGTTCATCGGCCGCCAGCACATCGTAGAGATAAGCCTCCTCGGCGCCGGAACGGAACGCGAAGCCAATGCCCCACACCACATACGAGGCCGTGAGGATCGAGAAGTCCGAGGCGAACCCAAACAACACGAGCCCGCCACCCTCGAGCACGACCCCGAGGATCATCGAGGCGCGCCGCCCGTAGCGGTCCGCGAACGCGCCCGACGGAATCTCGAATCCCAGCTTCACCAGCCAGAACAGCCCCTCCATCAGCCCGACCTGCGCGAGTGTGAGGTGGCGGTAGTCGGTCAGGTACACGACCCACACCGCGACCAGCGGCATGAACTCGCGCACGAACACCATGACGTTGAACAGGCGGATGTTCCGCGACACGCGGAACGTCGAGGCAGGCAGCGCACTCATCGCATCAGCACCGAGAGTGCGCCGCCGACGATGCACGCCAGCGTGATCGCGACCACGATGCGGAACATGAGGCTGCCACCGCGGCGGCGCGGCGGGTCCCAGCCCGAGTAGCCCGCCTCCTCAGTGAGGTCGGGGTCGAGGTCGCCCTCGCTCGAGTAGCGCCAGTCGTTGTCCTCGTCGTTGGTCACCAATCGAGGGTACGCGAGCCGTCTGAGCCAGCGCGAACGCGTCCTGCTCGCGGACGGGCTATCCTCGTCGCATGACCAGTGCCCCGTCCTCAACCCCGCCCGCAGAGCTCCTCGCACAGATCGAGGAACTCGCTGTGGAGCTCGCCCATGCTGCGGGTGCGCAGATCATGGACACGCTGGGCAGCGCGATCGCCGTCGAGTACAAGCGCGAGTCGATCCGCTCCGGCATGGAGCCCACAAACCCCGTCTCCGAGGTCGACAAGGCCGTCGAGGCGATGATCCGCGAGCGCCTCGCGGCACGCTTCCCCGACCATGCGATCGTCGGCGAGGAGATGGAGATCCAGCCCGACCCGAACGTCGAGTACGTCTGGGTCGTCGATCCCGTCGACGGCACGACCAACTTCATCAACGGCTTCCCGTTGTTCGCTGCGTCGATTGGCGTGCTGCGCTACGGCATGCCGATCGTCGGCGCCATCTGGTGCGCGACCAGCCACGAGCTCCGCACCGGCGTCTACCACGCGCACACCGGTGGCCCGCTGCTGTTCGAAGGCCGCACCGTCCCCAACGGTCGCCCGAGCGTCGGCGTGCGTCGTCGTCTGATCGCGCGTCCGGGCGGCGCGCCGGGTCGCCTCGATCGTTGGGACACACGCGTCACCGGCTCGACCTGCATCGAATGCGCGTTCGTCGCCGCCGGCATCTTCGTTGGCGGTGCGTTCTTTGGGCCATTCGTCTGGGACGTCGCCGCCGGCGTCGTGCTGCTCCGTGCCGCAGGCCTCGAGGTGTGGACGCAGCAGGGCGGCCACTGGGTCCCGTTCGATCGGTTCGAGGCGCCCTCGAAAGTCAGCGCCGACCGCGCACCTACGCTGCGTGACTGGCGTCAGGCCCTCGCGATAGGCACCAGCGAAGGCGTGGCCTCGACGCTCCGTGAACGTCGAGGCCGCCTCTGGCGCTACCGCGCCCGCTTCCGCCGCTTCGTGCTGCGCTTCCTGTAAGGCTTACTGGCCGACCGTCAGCAAGCTCTGCTGGATCGCGAGGGTAGCCGAGGCCAGCTCGGCGCCCTTCGAGAGCAAGTGTTGCTTGAAGAAGTTCACGTGCGTCTCGTGCTCGTGGAACTCGTGGGGGGTGAGCACGGCGGAGAGCACGGGCACGCCGGTCTCGAGGCTGACCTGCACGATGCCGTGGAGCACCGCCTGCGCGACGAACTCGTGGCGGTAGATGCCGCCGTCCACGACGAGGCCACTGCAGCAGATGGCGAGGTAACGCCCGGTCTGCGCGAGTACCTTCGCCATCAACGGAATCTCGAGGCTGCCCGGGACCGCGAAGAAGTCGACGGTCGACGCGTCGACGCCGTTGCGCGCGAGCTCACCCAGGAATCCCGTCTTGCAGGAGTCCGTGATCTCGGTGTGCCACTGTGCTTGGATGTACGCGATTCGCTCTGCCGCCATGGTCGGTCTCCGTCTTCCTAGAGCGGCCAGTATGGCGGTGAGCGGGGCACAAAGCACTCGCCGCCCACGCGTGGGGCGGCGAGTGTCAGTGACGAGGTGCTCGAGGTCTTACCAGCGAGATGAGGACGAGGAAGCGGGGCGGCTCGGGCGACCGCTCGCTGCCGGTCGGGCCCGGTTGCCTGTCGGCTCCGGCGATCGGCCACGGTTCGAGTCAGCAACGCGACCGCGAGCGGCCTGTGGGGCTCGGCCCTGCTGACCACGCGGCGCCGATCCACGTGAGCTGCCCTGGCGGCGTCGCTCGACACCCGGCATGTCCTCGCTCGGGTTCATGCGCCGCTGCTGCGGCTCGAAGTCGGTGGTCGCCGGCGGCATCCACGCCGCGAGGTCGAGGAGGCGCGCGTCGTCCGGCTGCATCGGCACGACGGCCAACTGCAGGCCGGCGTCACGCTGCAGCAGCGCCACGTCGCGGCTCTCGTGCGGCAGGCACAGCGTCACTGCCAGCCCGTCCTCACCGGCACGCGCCGTGCGGCCGGAACGGTGCGTGTACGTCTTTGCGTCTTCCGGCAGGTCGAAGTGCACGACGACATCGAGGCCGTCTACGTGCAGACCTCGAGCAGCGACGTTGGTCGCCACCAGTACGGGGGTGTCACCACTGACGAAGCCGGCGAGCGTGCGCTCGCGCTTGCTCTGCGACAGGCGGCCGTGGAGCGCGCCGGTGCGCAGCCCCTCGCGCTCCAGCTGCTGCGCGATGCGGTCAGCACCGTGCGTCGTGCGTACGAACACCAGCGCGCGGTGTGCACCGGCGACGATGCGCGCGGTCACGGGGATGCGAGTCTCCGAGGTCACACCGATGAAGCGATGCGACAGCGTGTCCAACTGCTGCTGCTCCGACACCACTTCGTGGCGCGCCGGGTTGTGCTGATAGCGGTCAACGAGGGAGCCAATGGCGCCGTCGAGGGTCGCCGAGAAGAGCATGACCTGCGCTTCTTCGATGCGGGAGAGGATGCGGTCGACCTGCGGGAGGAAGCCCATGTCGGCCATCTGGTCCGCCTCGTCGAGCACCACCGTAGTGACGTGGTCGAGCGTCAGCTCGCCGCGCTCGAGCAGGTCGTTCAGGCGGCCCGGCGTCGCGATCACGATGTCGGTGCCAGCCTGCAGCGCCTGGATCTGGCGCAGCATCGAGACGCCGCCGTACACCGCGCACAGCCAGAGGCCGCGCGTCATCGCGAACGGAACCAGCGTCTCAGCGACCTGGTTGGCGAGCTCGCGCGTCGGCACGAGCACGAGCGAGGTCGGCTTGCGACGCTGCGCGGTCGTCGTGCGCTCGATCAGCGGGAGGCCAAACGCGAGCGTCTTGCCGGAGCCGGTCTGGGCCTTGCCGCAGACGTCGCGGCCCGACAGTGCGTCGGCGATGGTCATCGCCTGCACGGGGGTCGGCTCGGTGATACCGAGCTTGTTCAGCACTTCGATCAGGTCCTTGGCGATGCCAAGGGCTTCGAAGCTGGGCATCTCGCCCTCGGGAATCGAGTCGGATGTGGATACAGCAGTAGCGAGAGTCAACAGATCTCCTGTCCGGCAAGCCGGCCTCAACGCGATCCCATGACACAGGGATCGCCGGTGTGGGTCTCAGGCTCGACGCGGACGTACGGGGACGACGGAGAAGAGGACTGAGCAGTGGAGGTGATCTCCACCACAACCAGCCTTGCATACATTTCTGCTGAACGCACGCGTGAGGTTTGCGCGCTCCAAGGTGGGCAGTGCGGCAGTGCGACTAGATCTGGTGACCGATCCCGCGGATCACATCGAACTCGTAGAGCACTCGGCCCTCGTCTCGCATGATCTGCGCGAACTCCTCGTAGGAGCGGTCAGCGCGGTTCCAGCGCAGCGTGCCAGGTGTCGCGTCTGGCTGTAGCACCTTGAAGAACTCGACGGTCTGCTCCGCCACCTTGGGGCCCTCGAGTACCTCGACGGTGGTTTCGAGGCTGAGGAACGACGCCCCGAACCCGCCAGTGTTGTACGTCGAGTAGCCGCCGGGGCGAGTGGGAAACACCAGCAGCTCGGCTGTTGGGTTAAGTCGCAGAAAGATCGTGCGCATCCGCCGCTCGGTGCCCGAGCTCCACAGCTTGTCGCCGACGAGCGCGAGCACGATGTGCGCGGTGTGCGATGCGTGGTCCGGGCGATACGTCGTCATCGACGCGAAGTGGTTCGCCTCGAGGAAGCGTCGCGCGCGAGCATCGAGCTGTGCGGTGGTTGGGTCGCCTGCCATGCGGGAAGAATGCTAGCGCCACCGCCTTGCGTCGAGGTGGTCGCGAAGCGTTTCGAGATGAAGAGTTAGGCCGTGCGCCGCGGGCTCAGATCGTCCGTGGGCGTGATGTGAATCTGGAACCGCCGTCGCGCACGCTCGAGCTGTGCGGGTGCGAGGCTGGGCGCGCGGTCTGCGCGTGCCAGTCGCTCGCGAATGAGCTCGCGCTCCGAGTCAGTCCGTGCCGAGTGAGATGGTTGCATCGCGCCCCCTCGGATGGATTGTCGTCCGATCGCGAAAGCCGAATGGTGTAGTGACGCTCGCAAAGCGCTGACGGGCACCTGAAATGTGGACAGCAACTGCCCCCGGCGATTGCTCGCCGAGGGCAGTTGGACATTGGTCGAGCGACTAGCGCTGCTGCTGTTGCTCCTGCTGGCCCGGTGCGCGCTCACCATTCTGCTCTCGCTGCTCGCGCTCTTCCTGCTGAGCTTGCTGCTGCTCTTGCGGGTTGCGCTCCTGCCCAGCCTGCTGCTGCTGGTTCGGCTCCTGCTGCTGGCCCTGCTGTGGGTTCTGTTCCTGCTGGGCTGCCGCCTGCGCGGGCTCGCCCTGGCCGGCCTGACGCTGGGTCACGAGCTCCTGTTCCTGGGCCTGCTTCCGAGTGCCGGACTGCGCGAGGTCCTGCCGCTGTGCCTCGTGCGAGTCGGGCGCGGACTGCGGAGTCGGCTGTGCCTGCTCTGGGTATCGAGGTTCCTGCCGCGCGCCCGTCTGCTGTGGCTGGCCCTGGCGCGCCATGTCCTGGTTCTCCCGCTGCTGCTCTCGCGTCATCGGTATGTCCTTCCATCGGGGCGCTCAGCGCCATCGCGCCCAGAAGTGGGCACACCCATCGAACCCCGCGAGCAGTTGCAGCCGAGTCGCCACCGTGCGTCGCCGATTGCACGCACGTCACGAGTCATGCGCCATACACAAGAAGAGGCGGGCCTCACGGCCCGCCTCATTCGCATCGTTACGCTGGGCGAAAGGCGGCGCGCCGCCTACCAGAAGCCCTGCTTGTAGACGTAGTCCTTCTGGGGCCAGCCGCGCTGGCCTGCCTTCTGCAGGCGCTCCATGTGCTTCCCGCAGAGATGGATCGTCAGGCGCTCCTGCTCGTCCGGCTCCTCAGGGTGCCAACGAGCGATCGCGATCTCCTCACGAGGTCGCTGTGTGCAGAAATAGCAGCGGTCGCCGTCTGCCACTAGGAGACCGTCGTCATGCCACGGCGCGTGGCGTTCACGAGGATCGCCATGTTGCCGGGCGCGTGGCGGTTCTCGTACAGCGCCTGGTGGCTCTCGCCGACCTGGTCGAACTCGTACGTCTCCGACAGGCAGGGGTCGATGCGCCCATCCGCGACCAGCTGGTTGAACGCCGCGCACTGTGCGGTGTTCGCGAAGTGCGAGCCCTGGAGTCGCTTCTGGCGCATCCACAGGTAGCGCAGGTCCACGTCGGCGTTGTAGCCGGAGGTGCCGGCGCAGATCACAACCATGCCGGCGTTGTCGGTCAGATAGATCGAGGTCGGGATCGTCGCCTCACCCGGGTGCTCGAACACGATCTTCGGGTTCTTGCGCTCGCCGAGCACTTCCCAGAACTTCGCGCCGAACGAGCGAGCGCCGGTCATCCACTTGCCGAACGCGTCCGCGTCGTCGAGGTCCGGCAGGCGGCCCCAATGGTTGAACTCGCGGCGGTCGATCACGCCCTTTGCACCGAGCTGCATGCAGTACTCGGCGCGCTCCGGGCCGGAGACCACGGCGACGGGAATGCCGCCCATCTCGCGCACGATCTGAATCGCCATCGTGCCGAGTCCACCCGCACCGCCCCAGACCAGCACCGGGTCGCCGGCCTGCACGGTGTGCGGCGCCCATCCGGCGAGCATGCGGTACGCAGTCGCGCCGACGAGCATGTACGCCGCGGCGGCTTCCCACGACAGCTGCTTCGGCTTCGGGAAGCACTGGTAGTGGTCCACGAGGCAGTACTGGGCGAACGAGCCCCAGTTCTCCTCGTAGCCCCAGATCTTGTTGGAGAGCGAAGTGATCGGGTCGGCGCCGGCCTGGATGTCAGGCGCGTTCTCGTCCCACATGCCGCAGGACAGCACGACCTCGTCGCCAACCTTCACGTTGGTGACTTCGGAGCCGATCTTCCAGACGATGCCGGACGCGTCCGAGCCACCGATGTGGAACTCCTCGGTCGCACCGCGGCGCATGCGCGCGCCGATCACGTCGACCGGCTGGCCGAGCGCCGCCCAGACGTTGTTGTAGTTCGTGCCGGCGGCCATCACGTAGACCAGCACCTGCTTCGGGCCGACCTCCGGGACCGGGATCTCTTCTACCTGGAAGGCATCCTTCGGCTGGCCAAAGCGCGACGGGCGAATCAAGCTCGCCAGCATCCGCTCCGGGACTTCACCCAACGGGGGAACTTCGCCGAGCGCGTACACCTCTTTGGCCATGGTTGGTCTCCAACTCGTGCATGCGGTGTTCAGGGTGGCGCGCGCCTGGGCTGCGCCGCCGGTATCCTACCACCGCAGCCTCGTCCAAACCGAGCCCCACACCGGAGCCGCAGTGCCCCCAGAGCCTCGAGACGAGCCCTCGCAGCAGCCCACTCCGCCCCCTGGCGTCGAGCCCGGCCCGCCACCCCCACAGCACATCCGGGTGCTCGCGCTCGCCCTCCTGCTCTGGCGCGACCATCTGCTCTGCGCCGAGGGCTACGACACCGTGAAGCAGCAGACCTTCTATCGCCCCCTGGGCGGCGGCGTCGAGTTCGGCGAGTACGCCGAGGAGGCCGTCGCCCGGGAGCTGCTCGAGGAGCTTTCGATGCCTATCGAGGTCCTCGCCTGCCTCGGCACGAACGAGAACCTCTTCACCTACCAGGGCAAGCAGGGCCACGAGATCGTCTACGAGTACGTCTGCAAGCCCGCGTCCGGCGCCGAGCCGGAAAACCTCGAGCCGCTCGTAGCCATCGAGGGTGACGCGCGCTTCATCTCGCGCTGGCTCCCGATCGCCGAGGTGATCGCGGGCACGCATCGTGTCTACCCGGATGGCCTCGCAGAGCGCCTCGGCGCCTGGGTCCGGGCGCTCTAGCCGGCGAAGTCCGCATCGAGGGCGCGCACAGCCTCGGTCACCCGCTGGCGCAGCCGCTCGATCTCATCCGGCGCTTCCACGCGCCGCCCGTTCTCGCGTCGCACGTAGAACGCATCGACGACCTCGCGCCCGATCGTGTCCACCTTCGCGACGTGAATATCGAGTGACAACGAGTGCAGCGCGTGCGTGATCGCGTACAGCAGACCGAGCCGGTCGGCGGCCGTCACCTCAACGATCGAATAGAGGTCGGAACCCACGTTGTCGACCGCGACCGTCGTCGCGATCGGCGCGGGCTGCATCATGCTGGCGTACGCGCTGCGCGTCTCCGCGAGCCGCTCGTCGATCGGGAACGTGCCCGCGAGCGCCTGCGGGACCGCCTCGGCGACACGCGCCCAGCGTCGTTCGTCGATGCCATGCGCGAGGCCATCGGCGACGTACATCACCTCGATCGCGATGCCGTCGTCGCGCGTGAACGCGGAGCCACCGAGCACCGCCACGTTGTGCACGGCGAGCGTGCCCGCGACCAGCGAGAGGATGCCGGGCCGGTCCGCCGTCACGATCGTCAGGCGATCGAGGTCGCCAACCTTGTCGTGGTCGACTGCCGTGCCACCCGAGGCACGCTCGATCAACTCGATGTGGTCGCCAATCTCTTCGGGCGATGTGCTGAGCAGGTACGAGGCGGGGAGCACACGCAGATGCTGCTCGACTGCGCCGTGTTCGATCCGCCCGGCCAGTGCCTCGACGGACTCGAGCGTGAGCCGTTCCAGCGCGTTCTCCGGGTCGCCCTCGGCCTCGAGGTAGTTCAGTGCGCGCAGATAAAGCGTGCGCATCAGCTGCGCTTTCCACGCGCTCCACACATCAGGCCCGCTCGCTCGCGCATCAGCGACGGCGACGAGGTACAGCAGTCGTAACGTCCGGGCGTCGCCCGCCATCTCGGCGACCTCGCGCACCACGCGCTCATCAGCGATATCACGGCGTGTCGCCACGGTAGGCAGGACGAGGTGGTGCTCGACCACATCGCTCAGTCGCTGCTGCGCTTCGGCGCCAAGGCCGGCGCGTGCCGCGAATCGCTCTGCGATCACGGCGCCTACGGTCGAGTGGTCGCCTTCGTGGCCCTTGCCGATGTCATGCAGCAGCGCGCAGAGCAGTAGCTCGTCGTGGTCCGGCAGCTCCGAGGCTGCCAGTGGCGTCGCCGTCTGCTCCAGGTCCTCGACGATCGCGCGGCGTGCCTCGACGACGGTGCGCCAGGCGTGCACGTCCACGGGGTGGAGGTGGAACGGCGCGATGTGCGGCAGCGATCGCAGCACGTCCCACTCCGGGAGCAGCCGATCGAGCCACGGTGTGCGCGGGAGCGGGTCGAGCCCGCCCGCTTCAGCGGTGCGCAGCAGTGCGCGCAATCGCTCGAGCTCCGTCATATCCTCGTCGGCGTCCGTGGGCTTGGCGCGCCCGCGCAGGAATCCGAAGAAGGAGCTGGCGCTCGACTCCTGCGGCCCCAGCACGCGCATGGCCTCGGCATCGACCACGCGCATCGCCTCGAGCACCTCGCGCATGCAGCGCTGGCGGTCGCTCCCGAGGATCGTTGCGACCTCGCCGAGGTATGCGCCGAGTAGTCGGTCGTTGGGTCGGTCGGTCAGTGCGTGCAGCGCATTCCGCGCGCGCAGCAGCGTGTCATATGCCTTGCTCAGCGCCGGCGACAGGGGCGCGAGGTCTTCGCCATCCGCGATCGCATCCGCTTGCTCGATCCAGCGCGCCGACTGCAGCGAGCGCAATGCGCCGCGTCCGTTCTTCAGGTCAGGCTCACCCAACTGCCACGGTTCCGCCGCACACAGCGCCGCGTATCGCTGGCGCAGGTCCGCCGCCATGTGCTTCCGCTCGCGGGACACGAGCTTGCGCCGCGCCTGGATGAAGCGCTCGAACAGCTCCGCGTCGCCGGACACCAGTCGCGCATCAAGCAGCGAAGTCAGCGTCTCGACGTTCGCGCGTCCGGACTCGACGGCTTGTTCCACCGTGCGCACCGAGTGGCCGACCTTCACGCCGGTGTCCCACAGCGGGTACAGCACCGCGTGCACGCCGTCGGAGAACTCCCGCGAGGCGAGCAACATGATGTCGATGTCGGAGTGCCGGCACAGCTCGCGCCGGCCGTACGAGCCGAGCGCTACGAATGCGAGTCCCGTGCGCGCCACCGAAGCCGAGAGCTCCTGCACCGCGTGGTCGAGGTAGTCGCTCAGCGACTCGGACGCTGCGCGTCCAAGCGACGCAGAGGCGCGCACGGATTGCTCCGTGCGCGCCTCCATGAATGGCCCTAGGGCCATTGTGCTATTCACTGACGGCGTTCCCGTCCGCGTTCGCTAGAGAGCGTCGCGGCCGCGCTCGCCCGTCCGAATGCGGATCACGTCCTCGATGGGCATCACGGCAATCTTGCCGTCACCAATCGAGCCCGTGCGCGCCGTGGTCTCGATTGCCGAGATCACGGTCGGGGCCAGGGTGTCATCCACCATTACCTCGACTCGGACCTTCGGCACGAAGTCCACTTCGTACTCAGCGCCGCGGTAGGTCTCCGTGTGCCCGGCCTGTCGGCCGAAGCCCTGGATGTTGCTGACGGAGAGACCGGAGACACCGGCTTCCTTCAGCGCGTCCCGCACGTCGCCCAACGCGAACGGGTTGATGTACGCAACGATCATCTTCATGGCTTCGCCTTACTCCGCCATTACGTAGGACTGCTCCTCGTGGAGCGTGATGTCCAGACCGCGCTGCTCTTCGTCCGGGGTAACCCGGAGTCCCATTGTGACATCCAGAAGTTTCGCCAGGATGAACGAGACCACGAAGGAGAAGACGAAGGCGATCACCACCGCGATCGCCTGGGCCACCAGCTGGTCCATGCCGCCGCCCAGGAACAGGCCGTCCTTGGTCGCCGGGTTGATGGTGCTGTCCGCGAACAGGCCGACAAGCAGCGAGCCGAGGACGCCACCGACGAGGTGGACCGCAATCACGTCCAGCGCGTCGTCGAAGTTGAACATGAACTTGATTTGCAGGGCCGCGTAGCAGACCACGCCTGCCAGACCGCCAATGGCGACCGAGGCCAGCGGGCCCACAAACCCGGCGCAGGGGGTGATGGCCACGAGGCCTGCCACCGCACCCGAGGCGAACCCGAGCGTCGTCGCCTTACCGTGCGTGACCTGCTCAGCGAGGATCCAGACCGTGCCGGCCACCGCCGCCGCGATCTGGGTCGTCATGAAGGCGTTGGCCGCTAGGCCATTCGCCGCCAGCGCCGAGCCGGCGTTGAAGCCGAACCAGCCGAACCACAGCATGCCGGCGCCCAGCAGGGTCAGCGGCAGCGAGTGCGGTCGGATGATCTCCTTGCGGAAGCCCATGCGGGGGCCAATCACCAGCACCATTGCCAGCGCCGCGGCGCCTGCGTTGATGTGGACGACGGTGCCGCCCGCGAAGTCGACGGCCTTGATCTGGGCAAAGATGAATCCGGAGGAGCTCCAGACCCAGTGCGCCATCGGCGCGTAGACGACGATCGACCAGATGGCCGTGAAGACCGCCCAGGTCGTGAACTTCACCCGCTCCGCGATCGCACCGGTGATCAGGGCCGGCGTAATGATCGCGAACATCATCTGGAACAACATGATCACGGTGTCGGGAGCGTGCGTGGCGTGAATTGCGCCCGCTTCGCCCTCGATGTTGCTGCTCACGCCCTTGAGGCCGATGTAGTCGAGGCCCCCGAGGAAGCCGCCGCCCATGTCAGGCCCGAAGGCCAGCGTGTATCCGATCACGATCCAGGTGATCGTGACGATGCCCATTGCGACGTAGTTCTTCATCAGCATGCCCAGGGCGTTCTTCGCCCGGACCATGCCTCCGTAGAACAACGCCAGCCCCGGCGTCATAAAGAGCACTAGCGCTGAGCTGACCAGCAGCCACGCCGTATCTCCGGTGTCCATGCATCCTCCCGTGTTTCAGTCCCGTATCGGTGAAGGGAGAATGCGCGAGGGTCGTTTCACACCGTTTACGTAAATGTTTCCGTCATATTTCGTTTTTCGGTTCTGTTTCACCTTCTCGTCCCCGTCAGGTTCGTTCACGTCATAACGACACCTCGGAGGCGCCCCGCAACGCTCCTCGAACCTTCGAGCCGCAACAACGCGTGGAGTCCTTCGCACAGGCCACAAGAAGCAGGGCGAAGAGCGCTGCGGCACCCTTGCGCCGCTCGATCGCGCACCCCACACTCCGTATATCGAGCACCTCCCCGCTCGCCCGAGCCGCCCATGACGGTCGCCGCCCCCGAGTCCGCCCCTCGCGCCATCCCGGCCGAGCGAGCCCCGACCTCCCGCGCCCAGCCGCATCGACCGTTCCTGAAGTGGGCTGGCGGCAAAAGCCAGCTGCTTCCGGTGCTGCTCCCGCACATTCCTGCGGGTATCGAGACCTATTACGAGCCCTTCATCGGCGGCGGAGCGCTCTTCTTTGCGCTCATGGCTGACGCCGAGCTCCGCCCGAAGCGTGCCGTGCTCAACGACCTCAATCCTGACCTCGTCGCAACGTACGAGGTGGTCCGAGACGCCCCCGACGCGCTGATCGCGGCGCTCGAGCCGATCGCCGCGCGCTACCTCGCTGCAGAGGCTCCTGAACGGGAGACCGAGTTCTACGCGATCCGCGCGGAGCACCCGACCGACCCCGTCGAGGTAGCCGCCCGCCTGCTCTTCCTCAACAAGACCTGCTTCAACGGCCTCTACCGCGTAAACCGCAAAGGCGAGTTCAACGTCCCGCATGGCCGCTATCGCCTGCCGCACATCCTCGACGAGGACGGGCTGCGCACTGCCTCGGTCGCGCTGCAGGACGTCGAGGTTCGTCGCGGCGACTTCGAGGCGGCCTGTGCCGAAGCGACCGCTCGTGACTTTGTCTACTTCGACCCGCCGTTCCACCCGCTCTCGGACACCTCGAATTTCACCTCGTACACCGAGCACGACTTCGGGGCCGACGAGCAGATTCGCCTCAAGCAATGGAACGACGTGCTCACGGAGCGCGGTGTTGGCGTGCTGATCTCGAACTCACCGCACCTCTGGATCCAGGGCGGGTACGAGTTCTCTGGCTACCAGGTCGATCAGGTGCCATCGCGCCGCTCGATTAACTCGCGCGGCAGTGGGCGCGGCCCGATCCCGGAGCTCGTGATCACGAACCCACAACGTGCGCGCGCTACCATCGAGGCATGACTGACCTCGACGAGTTTCGCGAGCAAAAAGACGACTACTTCCGTGAAGACGGCCCGCTCACACCCGCGCAGCGCGAGGCGTTCCCTGGCCTGCGCTACTACCCCGAGAACGAAGCGCTGGTCCTGCGCGTCACGCCTGAGGTCTTCCCTGACCCTGAGGTGATCGAGATGCAGACCAGCACCGGCCACCTTGCGATGTATTCCCGCTGGGCGACGATCGCCTTTGAGATCAACGCGAAACCGGTCTCGCTCACGGTCTACCGCGACACGATGCTCGGCGATCTGTTCCTGCCGTTCCAGGATGCGAACGCCGGCGGCGACACCTACGGCGCTGGTCGCTACCTCGACGTGCACTTCCTCGACGACGGCCGGCTGCTCGTCGACTTCAACTACGCGTACAACCCGTACTGCGCCTACAACGACGGTTGGTCGTGCCCGATCCCGCCTGCCGAGAACCACCTCAACGTGGCGATCGAGGCTGGCGAGATGACGTGGGAGGGCTCGCACTGAGCCGCCTCCAGGCCGTCATCTTCGACTGGGGCGGCACGCTCTCCGAGTACGCGATCGCGGAGTTCGAGCAGCTCTGGCTGCGCGCCGCGCGACACCTCGATCCCGAGCATGAAGCGCAGACCGCGATGCACCTCGCATCCGTCGAGGTTGCCTTCTGGGAGCGCACCGCGACCACGCAGCAGTCCGGCACGCTCGCCGACATCCTCGCCGATGCGACGCGCCTGCTCGGTCGCGATGTCGCCGAGGCCGTGCGCGAGGAAGCCGCCGCGCTGTACCTCGACGCGTGGGAGCCGCTGATCAAGCACGATCCGGACTGCGTGCCAGTGCTCGAGGCGCTGCGAGCGCGCGGTCTGCGCATCGGCCTGCTTTCCAACACTCACTGGCCGCGCGACTACCACGAACGCTTCCTCGAGCGTGACGGACTTGTCGAGCTGATCGAGGCGCGTCTCTACACGAGCGAGATGCCGTACATGAAGCCGCACCCCGAGGCGTTCCGAGCAGCCCTCGCCGCACTCAACGTCACCGATGCGAGCGCGGCTGTCTTCGTCGGCGACCGCCCCTTCGACGATGTCTCGGGTGCGAAGGCCGTCGGCATGCGCGGCGTGCTCCGCACGAACCCCGCCGTCCCGAGCTACGACGCGATCGAGCCGGATGCGGTCATCGACCGCCTGCCGGAGCTCCTCCCCCACATCGAGGCGTGGGATCAATAGCACCCAGCGCTAACCCGCCGTTCACGACCTGCTCATCACGCCTGAATGTGCCGATGCTCTGATCGGGATGGATCCCGTCATGGCGTGCCTCGCGCCCGGATGTCTCGTGTGACCTCCGCTGCTGGAAGGAGCCTGCGATGCCTACGTGGCTCATCGTCTCGCTCGCCGTCGTCGTCGTGCTCGGACTGCTCGCGTTGCAGGACGTGCTGCAGACTGGCCACGCCATTCGTCGCGTCTACCCGCTGCTCGGTCGCATGCGGTACCTGGTCGAGATGATCGGGCCGGAGCTGCGCCAGTACATCGTCACCAGCGACCTCGACGAGCGACCGTTCAGCCGCTCGCAGCGCGCATGGGTCTACCAGGCGGCGAAGCAGGTCGACAGCTCGATCGGCTTCGGCACGCAGGTCGACACCTGGAAGCCTGGCTCGTTCCACTTCCTGCCATCGCCGTTCGCAACGTTGCACGAGGAAGCGCCTGACGCTGGCGATCCCGTGCTGATCGGCGCGCATCGCCCACGACCGTTCCCGGTGCGCTCGCGTATCAACATCGCGCCGATGTCGTTCGGTGCACTCTCTGCTGCCGCGGTGAAGGCACTCTCCTCAGGCGCCGCGCTCGCGCACTGCTACATCAACACCGGTGAGGGCGGCCTCTCGCCGCATCACCTTGAGGGTGGCAGCGACATCGTCTTCCAGATCGGCCCGGCGAAGTACGGCGTACGCACGTCGGACGGCGCGATGGACTGGGACGCGCTCGCGCGCATCGGCCTGATGGATCAGGTGCGGGCGATCGAGGTGAAGGCAGGGCAGGGCGCGAAGCCCGGCAAGGGTGGCATCCTCCCCGCCGCGAAGGTCACTGACGAGATCGCCGCGATCCGCGGCATCCCCGCCGGCAAGCCCTCGCTGCAACCGAACCGCTTCGCCGAGTATCACGACGTCCCGTCGCTGGTGGACTTCGTCGAGCGCATCAAGAGCGTCGTGCCGGTCCCGGCAGGCCTCAAGATCGTCGTTGGTGACGAGTCACTCGTGGACGCACTCGCACGCGAGCGTGCCGAGACGGGCCGTGGCCCTGACTACCTCTCCGTGGACGGCTCGGAGGGTGGCACGGGCGCCGCGCCGCCATCGCTCACCGACCACATGGGCCTGCCGATGCGCGACGCGATCGTCGCCGCTGACAACGCCTATCGCCGTCACGGCGTGCGCAACCAGATCACGCTGATCGCCGCAGGTCGAGTCACGAACGGTGCGGATGCTGCGCTCGCGATCGCGTTGGGCGCGGACCTCGTGAACATCGCGCGCGGCTTCTTGCTCTCGCTGGGCTGCATCCAGGCGTTGAAGTGTCACACCAACGAGTGTCCGACCGGCGTCGCCACGCAGAGTCAGTGGCGTCAGCGTGGCCTCGTGCTCACCGAGAAGCGCGAGCGCGTGGCGAACTACGCGCAGGCTGTGCAGGACGACTTGATGACGATGGTGCGCTCAGTCGGTCTGCGTTCACCGAGCGAGCTGCGCCGCACGCACCTCGAGATCATCGTCGAGGTTGGTCGCAGGATCAGTGCGGCGCACCTCTACCCGTACCCGGAGCGCCTGACGGAGTCCGAAGGACTCTCGAGCACCGGTGCCGGCGAGGCGATCATCGAGACGCTCACCATCGCCGGCGAAACGCCGAACGAGCAACTGCCGATCGCGAGCTAGTTCAGCGCGAGCTCGACGTGCTCGTGCGCGAGCAGCCAGCGCTTGCGGTCGAGGCCGCTCGCGTAGCCAGTGATCGCGCCGTTGGAGCCGACCACGCGGTGGCACGGCACCACGACCGCGAGCGGGTTCGTGCCAACCGCACGCCCCACAGCACGTGCCGCCGAGGGACGACCGATCGCCATCGCGATCTCGCCGTAGCTCACGGTCGCGCCGCGTGGGATCGCCATCAGCTCGTGCCAGACCGCCGCCTGGAACTCCGTACCGCGTGCTGCGAGCGGGGGCAGACCGTCCCACGCCGACTCGTCGCCAGCGAAGTAGGCACGTACTGCCTCGACGGCCACACGCGCTGCCTCGGGGTCGCGCTCGACCGGCTCACGAGAGTCGCGCTCGAGGCGTTCGACATAATGCGCCTCGTCGCGGCGGTCGGTGATGAAGTCGATGCGGTGCACGCCGTCGCCAGACCCGCCGACGAACATCGGTCCGAGCGGTGTCTCCACCAGGTCGTAGTAGGCCATGCCGCACCCCCTCGCATCGCTCAAGTTCGAGGTCGATCGTAAGCCCCACCGGAGCGGCTTTGATACGCTGCGACCCTGAAACATCCACAACTCAGGCCAACCGCCAGAGCGACCGGAGCCACCATGCCAGCCCTCGCCCCCGACCAACTGCGCGCGTACGTCACCCGCATCTTCGAGGCCGCTCATGTGCCCGCTGACGACGCTGCAGCCGTCGCTGCGCACCTCGTTGAGGCCAACCAGTACGGCCACGACTCCCACGGCGTGATCCGCGTCGAGCGCTACGTGAGCGACATCGCTGACGGCACCGTCCGCCTCGGCGCACCGATCGTCGTCGACCGTGAGAGCGAGACGACCGCCGTCGTCGATGGCGGCTGGAACTTCGGCCCCGTGATCGCCCACCGCTGCACCGAGATCGCGATCGCCAAGGCGCGCGCGACCGGCGTCGGCATCGTCGTCTCGCACCAGTGCGGCCACGTCGGCCGCCTCGGCGCCTATGCCGAACAGGCCCTCGAGGCTGGCATGATCGGCATCGCGATGGTGAACAACCATGGCGGCAGCCTCGTCATGTCGCCTCCCGGCGGCGTGCAGCGTCGTCTCTCGCCGAACCCGATCGCTGTTGGCATCCCCACGCAGGATCCCGACGCGCCCTTCCTGCTCGACATGACCACCTCCGTCGTCGCCGAGGGCAAGATCCGCGTCGCCCGCAACGCGAAGAAGCCGCTCGGCGAGGGCTGGGCGGTCGATGGCGCGGGCAACCCCACCACCGACGCCGAGGTCTACTACGGCACCCCTTCCGGCTCGATCCTCCCGATGGGCGGCGAGTCGAACTACAAGGGCTTCGGCCTCGCGATGATGGTCGAGGCGCTCGCGGGCGCGCTCTCGCCCGCCGGCACCTCGCGTGCCAACGGCCGCCGCGGCGGCAACGGCCTCTTCGTGATGGCGATCGACATCTCGCACTTCCGCGAGCCCGGAGAGTTCGAGGCCAGCTTCGGCGGCCTCGTCGAGTGGGTGCAGTCGCCGCCGTTCGCGCCGGGTGTCTCCCACATCACCGTGCCGGGCGAGCCTGAGCGCAACGCCCGCCAGGCTCGTGCCACCGAGATCCCCATCGACGACGAGACCTGGCGCCAGCTCACCGGCGCGGCAGCCAGCGTCGGCGTCCCACCGCTGGAGCTCTAACCGCATGACCAGCGAGCGACGCCGCGGCCCACTCGGCCCGATCATGGGCGCGATCGTGCTGCCGCTCGCATTGATCGTCGTCGTTGCTGTGGCGTCCGAGCTCGGTCGCCTCGTCCCCGCGCTCGACCCATGGCGTCCCGACCTCGAGCGTGTCGAGCGCGCGATTGTCGTCGCGCTCGGTGTCTGGCTCGTGCATCGCCTGCTGATGACACTGCTCCGCTGGACCCAGCGTTCGAGTCGCGTCGATCGCGCACTGCAGGTGCTGCCGCTGGGCACGCGTGCGCTGAACGTCGCGCTGATCGCGATCGGTGTGCTGCTCGTTCTCGATCAGCTCGGCATCTCGATCAGCCCGCTGCTCGCTGGCCTCGGCATCTCCGGCATCGCCGTCGCGCTCGCGCTGCAGCCGCTGCTCACGAACCTCTTCGCCGGCTCGTACGTGCTCTCCGACTCATCGATTCGAGTCGGCGACTGGATCGCGCTGCAGCCCGGCCCTGCCGGACGTGTCGAGGAGATCGGCTGGCGTGCCACGCGCCTGCGCGACGAGGCGGACACGCTGGTGATCGTCCCCAACGCGACCCTCGCCGCCGCCACCGTCACGAACTACGGCGCCGCCGGCCAGACCCGCGCGAGCGTCACCCTCGCGCTCCCACGATTCGCCGACCTCGAGCGCGTCGAGCGCGTCGCCCGCGAAGCCTTGTTCGAGCTCACCGCACACAACGTACGCATCGTCGATGCTGACCCGACCGTCCGCTTTCAGAACGCGACCGTCGATGCCGTCATGTGTCTCGTCAGCGTGCGCGTCGCCGCGCAGTCCGATATCCCCGCTGTGCAGAGTGAACTGATGAAGTCGCTCGCCCCACGCCTCGGCGTCGAGGTGCGCACGCCGAGCGCGTAGCGCTCCGCCTCACGATCAATCGAGGTCGAACGGGAACAGACCTAGCGCCTACGCGGGAACAGACGCTCGAAGAACCCGGGCTGCGGCGTCGAGGTTGGCTTCGGCGTGGCCGTCGCCGTTGGCGTCGCACTCGCGATCACGTTCGACCGCACCGTAGCCGTGGCGCCAGGAACCGGCCCAGAGGGGGCCGGTGTGCTGGTGGGCGTTGCGCTCGGCCGGACGGTCGGCGTTGTCGTTGGTAACGGCGGTGCGTTAGGTGTGGCTGTCGGCGTTGGTGTCACCTCGACCGGTGTGCGCGTGGGCCGCGGATCTGGCGTCGCCGTCGGGCGCGGGGTGCGCTCAGGCTCCGGCGTGCGAGTCGGGTCGGGCCGCGGCGTGAAGGTCGGGCGCGGCTCCGGCGTTCGAGTCGGGAACGGCGTGCGCGTCGGCGTCGCGGTCGGCTGCGGTCGCGGCGTGACGGTCTGGCGCGGACGCACCGTCGAGGTGGGCTCCGGCGTGCGAATCGGGACCACGGCCTTGCGGAGTTCTTCCGCGGCGCGCTCCTTCGCCTTCTCGGTTACCACCACGCGCTCCTGCGGCGCCTCGGACGGCTTCGTCACGACGGCGGCGACCTTCTCGACTGGGATGACGCTCACGTTGTTGCCGGTCGCCGTGACCTGCACACGCAACTGGTAGGTGTCCGCGCCATCAGGCAGCGAAACTGACTGCGTGTTGCCGCCCGGCGTGCGGAACGTGATGTTGCCATCGCCGTCGTTCGTGCGGCGTAGCAGCAGCGTGTACTCGCCGCTGCGCACGTTGCTCAGTTCGATGCGCTGTGCGCCGACGGTCGGGCTCGTACTGAACGCGCCCGGAATCTGCTGGTAGGTGATGCCGTTCGGCAGCGCGCCCGTGGCACGCCCGTCCGGCCCGATCACGCTCGCGGCGAACGGAGCGTCAACCTCGAGCGTCGAGGTGTGCGCGGCGCGCGTCTCACGCGAGACGGGGCGCACGGCGTCCTTCACGGCGTTGGCACTCTCGCCCGGAGCGACATCGACACGCTGCGAGCCGGACACGACCTCGACCAAGCCCTCGGCGGTGTTCACAGCGGTCTCGCCGTCAGCGGCGATCGAGGTCTCGAATACGGTGCCGTGCGCGGTCACCACCGCGGTCGGTGTGTGCACCGCGAACGTCGAGCCATCGCGCTGGTCCGGCGCGACCTGGTGCCAGAGGCGACCGCTCTCCTGGCGCAGCACGATCTCGCGCAGGCCAGTCGTGGAGGCAGCCTCGATCGTCAGTTGTGTCGTCGGGTCCAGCGCGACTGTGGTGCCGTCGCCGAACGTCAGCAATGCGCGACCGTCGCTGGTCGTGCGCAGGTGTGCGCCGACATTGACGTGCTCACCGTCATAGACCTTCGTCCAGATATCACCGCGCTGTTGCTCCATGCCGCCGGAGAAGATCGTGACCGTCGAGGCCTCGGCATGCGAGCTCGTGCGGCCAAAGACGATCACCATCGCGATCGCCACTGCCATCGCGGCGGGCACAATTACCATGCCGCGCTCCAGCAGGCCGTTCATCGTTTGGCGCAGCGTCGTCAGGATGCCGCGCGGGCGCTGCTGCGGTGTGTTGCGAACGAGGCGCATGAAGTCGGCCCGCTTCGCAGCGTCCGAGGGGCTGGCGGCGATCGCGAGCCCGCGCGCCATCGTTGCCGTGCGCAGCAGCGGCTCCAGCATCGCGGCGTGCTGCGGGTGCAGCGCCAGCAGCTGCTCGAGCGTGGCTCGACCAGTGCGCAGGTCCTCGATGCAGACGTCCAGGATGTGTTCGAAGGGTGGGCGCGAGCTCGTCATGCGAGGCCTCCGCCCGAAGTGTCGAGTTCGCGGCGCAGCGCACGCAGTGCGCGCAGCTGTAGACCGCGCATGGTCACTTCCTTGCGACCCATGATCGCGCCGATCTCGGCGGCCGACTTCTCCATCAGGAAGCGCAGCACGAGGACCTCGCGATGGTCATTGCTGAGTCGCAGCAGCGCGCCCTCAAGGATCTCGCGGGTCTCGCCGGCCAGCACGAGTGCCTCGGCTTCTGCGGGTTCGGCGCGCTCGACGCCCTCAAGGTCGACGGTGTGACGCTTCGTGCGGAAGTGATCCACCATTTGGTTGTGTGCCATGCGGTAGAGCCAGGACTTGAATGGCACGTTGCGTTGCTCGTATCTCGGGATCGCCTGCCATGCTTTGAGGAACACCTGTTGGGTGAGGTCCTCGGCCGTAGGGCGATCTCGTACATGATTAACCAGGTACCGAAGAATCTCGGGCTGGTAGCGGTCGTACAGGACTCCGAACGCGTCTGCGTCACCGTGCTTCGCTCCCTCAACGAGGTTGTCGATCACGACCCGCTCGGCGAGCGCATCCGCCTGTATGGCGTTGCTGTCGTCGTCCAATGATGTCAACGAAGCACGCCCTCCACCGTTTCGTCCTCGCGCCTGCTGTATCGGAAACGATAGAGGAGGGGGCGAGCGATGCGCGATGTTGGATCGAGGAAACGCCTACATCGCTGTAGACGCCTCCTCGACGCGAGGAGGCCCGAGGCCGCCCCCGGTGCTGTCGCCCTAGCGGTTGCCGCCGGGGGCGTGACCGCGCGGCCCACCGTGTTCACCACGCTGTGGGCGGAAGAATCCGCGCGCAGCCGGGGTGCCTGAAGGCGTGGCGGAGGTTGTCGGCGTGGCCACGGTGGTCGCCTGCTGCACGACATCCTTGCAGAACTGTGCGCGTGGACCGGTCTCGGTCGGGTGGTCGGTCAGGAACTTGGTGCAGTCAGCAACCAGCTTCGCGCGACCGTCCTCGCGACGGTCGTTGCCGTTGCCCGCCTTCGGCGTGCCGTCGGCACGCGGTGTGCGAGCGACGCGCGGGGTCCCGGTCGGGCGCGGGGCCTGCACCTCAACGCCACCGTTCGCCACGCGCACGATCAGCCCACCGAGCATCAGCTGCGAGCGCTCGTTCAGCGTCTTCGCGGTCCAGAGCGGGCAGAGCACGCCCAGCGATGGGTTCGAAGCCGCGTTCGCGCAGATCGTGGCCGGGTCAGTGCCCGCGCTCGGAGTCGTCGAGGCAGTAGCGGTCGCCGTCGCGGTGCCCGTGGCCTGCGCCACGAACTCGACCGGGCTCCCCACGCCTGGGGTGCCGGAGGCCGAGGCCACCGACGCGCCACCCAGCATCACTGCTGCGGCGATCACGATCGGAGCGGCTGATTTCTTCCAATTGAACATTCGTGCAGTCCCCTTTTGACGATGAGTCGCGCCTGAGTGGTAGAACGCGCCTTATTCGTTCGGCGTTTGCGTCGTATCCATCATTTTCGACCGAAATCGACCGAATGCACCCCCGCCAGCGTGATATCAGCCATCTGAACGAGGAAACGCGCCCTGAGGCGCGCTTCCTGCGTTCGAGGTCCCTCGAAGCGCTGGCTACGGGTAGACCGGCCCGCGGTCGAGTCCGGCCTTCGGGTCCAGGCCGAACATGATGTTGATGTTCTGCATCGCCGTGCCAGATTGGCCTTTGAGCAGGTTGTCGATGCTGGAGATGATCACCGCGCGCTTCCCGTCAGGGGAGACCACCGCGGAGATGTCGATGTAGTTCGACCCCGCGGTGCTCTTCAGCGTCGGCGGCGTGTTCAGGATGCGCACGAAGGGCTGGCCCTCGTAGAACTCGCGGTAGCGGTCCAGGATCTGCTCGCGCGTGATTGGCCGCGTCAGTGCGACGTGCATCGAGCACAGGATGCCGCGCGTCGCCCCGATCACCTGCGGCACGAAGTCCACCGTCGCCTTGGAGCCCTGCAGCGCGCCCAGCGTCTGCTCGGTCTCGGTCACGTGCTGGTGGTTGAAGACGCGGTACGGGATCACGTTGTCGTTGAGGTGGGGGAAGTGCTGGATCGGGGCCGGCTTCTTGCCCGCGCCGCTGGAGCCCGTGATCGCGTCGACGGTCACGCGACCGTCCTCGACCAGCTTGTCCGCAAACATCGGCGCGAGGCCAATGATCATGCCGGCCGCGAAGCAGCCGGGGTTCCCGACGATCGCCGCGTCCGCGACCTTCGACTGGAACAGCTCGGGGATGCCGTAGGCGGCACGACCGAGCAGCGCCTCCACCGGGTGCGTCGGGTCCGAGATGCCCGGGTGCGCGGCGGCGTACTCGGCGTAGTGCTGCGTCGTGGCGAAGCGGAAGTCGCCCGAGTAGTCGATGAAGCGCACGCCTCGGTCCGCGAGGCCCGCGGCGTATCCCATCGAGACGCGGTCGGGCGTCGCGAAGATCACGATGTCGGCGTTGCCGCCGATGTCGGCCGTGTCTGGCGCCTCGACCACGAGCTCACAACGGGAGGTGAGGTGCGGGTAGACGTCGTCGATGCGCTTGCCGGCGTCGTCACGAGCGACGAGGGATGACACCTCGAAGTCCGGGTGGCCAAGCAGCAGCTCGAGAATGCCGAGTCCGCCGTAGCCGGTCGCGCCGACCAGTTGTGCTCGATACATGGGTCTACCTCGTGGGAGCGATCCCCGTGCGGGGACAGGTTGGGTGAACGGTCAGGATATTCGAGGCGAGGAGGCGGATAAAGGGGTCAGGCCTTCTCGAGGGTCGCCGTGAGGCGAAAGGATTCGAGGCGGTCGCGGTAGAGCTCCGCGCGTTCGTAGGGGCAACGGATCACCTCGGCGCTGCCGTTCGAGTGCGCCTCCATCATCACCTCCTCCGCGCGCGCCTGGTCGAGCTCCGGCACGCTGTCGAGCAAGGCGTGGATGACGTGCTCCATCGAGTTCACATCGTCGTTGTGCAGGATCACGCGGTACGGCGGTAGGAAGTCCGCGATGTTGCGCGTGACGTCCTCGGGGATCGCGCCGGGGGCGGGCATCTCTGGGGTGACAGCGCGTGGCACGACGTTCGGGTGAGGCATGCGGGCGATGGTAGCGCCGGCGCTCGTGGGAGCCAGTTCGCCTCGATGCTCACGAGCCTGATCAGATTGTTTCACGTGAAACACTTGTGCTAATCCGATGATCAGTTCCTATCCACACGGCGCTTCACGCGTTCGGCAGGTTGCCTCAACCACTGGGGTTGAGACTCGGGCTTCCGCTCCCGTGGAAGGCCCCTGGCATGACTCCTGCTCTCGCTCGCGCCGTGATCGCTGCCACGCTCTCGGTAATGGTCGTCTCACTCACCGTCGGCGGCGCACCACCCTTCGATGCGTCGAGGGCGGACGCCGCGACGACGACCGTGACGAGCACCGGTACTGCCAGCACCACCGCCACGAATACTGCGAGCTCGATAGCAACGAGCACTTCGACCGGTACCGCCACAGCGACCTCGTCACCCACGAGCACTGCAACAGTGACCGCGACGTCGACCGGCACGGCGACACCAACGGCTACCGCCACCGCGACAGCCACGGCCACTGCGACCGCCACGGCTACGGCCACAGCGACCACGACGCCGGTGCAGCCATTGCAGATCGTGACCACCTCATTGCCGACGAGTCTGACCAACGTCGCCTACGTGCAGCTGGTGGCGGTCGTGGGTGGGACGTTGCCGTACTCGTGGAGCGTGATCAGTGGTGCGCCTCCCGAAGGCATCAGCCTCGATGGTGGCACTGGGCTTGTCAGTGGCACGCCGTGGAATGCCGGGACGGGGATGTTCACGGTGCAGGTGACGGACGCTGCATCGCGCGTGGCGACGCAGGTGTTCACGGTGCAGATCGTGGCGAATGCGCAGCCGATCTCGATCGCGACGACGTCGCTGCCCAATCCGCAGCCGGGCGTCTGGTACGCGCAGACCGTGACCGTGTATGGCGGCACACCTCCGTACAACTGGAGCGTGATCAGCGGCGCGCTGCCGAGCGGGCTCGTGTTGGACACGCCGACCGGTTCGATCAGCGGCACGGCGAACATCGGATCTGCGACCTTCACGATGCAGGTCACGGACAGCGGCGGGCAGCTCGCAACACAGCAGCTGATGCTGAGCATCGGCTCCTCGGTCTCGATCCCGGCGACCGAGCTGCCTCCAGCCGTGACCGGGAGTGAATACGGCTTCCAGCTCTATGCGACGGGCGGCACAGGACCGTACTCGTGGACAGTGGCGTCGGGGACGCTGCCGCCGGGGCTGCGCCTCGAGTCATGGGGGCGGATCACAGGCACGCCAGTGTTTGCCGACGTTTCGGCGTTTAGCGTGCAGGCGACCGACTCGTGGGGAGGCACGGCTACGCAGGGGCTGGTGCTTGGTGTGCACCAGCGTGTGGGCGCACTCGCTGCTGGCGTGGTGCCGCCGGGTGGTGGGTTCGGGCTGATCGTCTACACGGGCGGGACTGTCCAGCAGCTGGTGACCGCGACGGGCTGTCCCGTCTCGACGATGGCGCTGTGGTCGGTCTCGGACGGGGCGTTTGTGATCTATGTGCCGGGGACGACGAACAGCGTCGTGAATGCGAGCTTCTTAGCAGCATTCCCGAACGGCGAGCTGCCGGCGGATACGCCGCTGATCGCGAAGTGCGTCTAGCGAGCTACTCAGTGCGGAGGCGCGAGACGAGCACGGAGCGCTGCAGCTTGCCGTTCGCGGTGCGCGGTAGCGAGTCCACGAAGCGGTACTCGTGGGGCTGCTTGTAGCCGGCGAGGCGTGTCGAGGCGTGAGCGCGCAGTGCGTCTTCCTCGAGGTGGGCATTGGGCTCGGCGACGATGCAGGCGGTGACGAGCGTCTTCTCGGCATCGACGGCATGGCCGATCACCGCGATGTCGGCGACGCCGGGGTAACCCGCGAGGGCGTCCTCGATCTCCACGGGTGAGAGGCGGTAGCCGAACGACTTGATGACGTCGTCGGCGCGACCGTGGAACCAGACGTAGCCATCGCCATCGATTGCGGCACGATCGCCGCCGGTGAACCACTCGCCGCGCATTGCAGCGTCTTGCTCCGCCGGGCGATGCCAGTAGCCGAGCATCAGGCCGGGGTCGCTGCGATGGATCGCGAGCAGACCTGGGGTGCCGTCCTCTGGCAGCGGTGCGTCGCCGTCGGCTGGATCCTCCGGGAGGATCGCGACGCGACGACCGGGCTGCGGACGACCGGGCGAACCTTCGTGTGTGGGGACGCCGGGGCCGCTCGAGATGTACGTGCTGATCTCGGTCATGCCGAGTGATTCGTAGAGCGGGACGCCGACGCGTTGCTCCCACTCGGACGCGATGGAGTTGGGCAGCGCCTCGCCGGCGCAGAGGCCGTGCCGCAGCGACTCGAGATTCGCGTCCTCGGGCCGACCGTACTTCAGCATCTGGCGATACACGGTGGGGACGGCGACGAACACGGTGACGCCGTGCTGAGCGATCAGTTGCGGCCATTGCGCGGGCGTGGTCCCACTCGCGACGAGGATCGCGTGCGCACCCGCGCACCACGGATCCATCAGCCCCACGCCGAGCGTGTATGACCAGTTCAATGCGCCCGCGTGCAGTGTCACGTCCTGCGACGTCAGTCCCTGCCATGCATTTCCGCGCATCCACTCGCGTGCCCGGAGTACGCGCTGTGCGTGCAGCACGCCCTTGGGGCGCGCGGTCGTGCCGCTCGTATAGAGCATGTACGCCGGGTCCTCGGCGTTCGTGACGGGGAGTGGGCCCGGCCCGTCGATGCGCGCGAGTTCGTCTTCGAGCAACACGCGACCGGTGAAGCCTTCGAGCTGGCCGGTCGCGTTGGTGATCAGCGCCGATGCTTCCGAGTCGGTAGCGAGGAAGCGCGCTTCCTCGGACGTCAGTTGAGGCGAGGCGGGGATGGGGACGAGGCCGGCCGCGTTCGCGCCGAAGAAGGCGAACGCGTACTGCGGCGAGTGCGGCAGACGGATCAGCACGCGCTCGCCGGAGGTCAGCCCCTGCGCGAGCAGGCCTCGAGCGATGCGCTGCACCTGTGTCCAGACCTCGGCGTAGGTCCACGACTGGACGTCGTCGCCGGCGATGAAGGTAAAGGCGGTGCGGTGCGCACTCGACGGATCCGTTGCGTGCTGCTCGAGGCAGGCCGCCGCGAGGTTATAGACGTCGTTCGGTGTATTGCTCGTCACGGGGCACGCTCGACGATCGCGGACATCGGGCCGGCACAGCGCTCGATGCGTGGGTCGGGGCCGAAGTTGTGGATCTGGGACTGGTGGCGCGTGACCTGGTCGCGGCTGGCCGTCTCGAGCGTGACGCGGCCCTCGCTGTCCACGATGCAGGCCAGCGCGTAGGACTTCTCCTTCGCGTAGCCGAAGACGCGAGCGAGCATCTCGATCACATACGGGTATGAGTGGTCGTCGTCGTCCAGCAGGACGAGGTGGTAGAGCGAGTCCAGGCTGGCGTCCTGCTCGGAGCGCACGGTCTCGCGAATGGTCGGGGACGGAGGAGGAGGGGACGTCACGAGGCCATTGTGGGGCCATCAGGCCCTGCGTCTCAATGCCATTGTGACGGCCTCCCCTCTAGCCGTAGACCCCACGTACACTCGTCGCGGCTAGCCTGCCGGGGGGTGAGCTAGCGGAAGGATTCGCGCCTGTGACCAGCTCCAAGGCACCGCTGGGGGTGCTGCTAACCGGTGGGATGGGCACGCGGCTGCGCCCGCTGACGCCGACGCTGCCAAAGTCGCTCGTACCGCTGCTGAATAAGCCATTGGTCTCGTATGGCCTCGATTTGCTCGCGCAGATGGGACTGACGGAGCTGGTCGTGGTCGTGGGCGGGGCCGACCCGCTGACGGCGCAGTGCGCGCTGGACAACGCACCGGCGGGGACAACGGTCTCGATCGCCGAGCAGCCGACGCCAAAGGGATCCGGCGACGCCGTGATCAGCGTCGGGGACGCACTCGATGGCCGGGACGTGGTCGTGCTCGCGGTGGATACCGTGCTGCGAGGCGCGGATGACGATCTGCGCGCCCAGCTCGCGGCATGGCAGCGCAGCGACTGCGCGGCCTGGCTGCCGCTGGCCGTGACCGACCACCCGCAGGACTTCGGGATCGCGGTGGTCGAGGACGAACGCGTGATCGCGCTGGAAGAGAAGCCGGCGAACCCGCGCTCCAACCTCGCGTGTGTCGCGGTGTGGATGCTGCGCCCGCTCGTGATCGAGCGGTTGCGCACCAACCCGATCATCAACCCAAAGGGCGAGTCCGACCTGACCGCCACGATCGGCGCGCTGCTCGACGAGGGCGCCTCGGTCGGTGGTGCGGCATTCGACGGCGCATGGCTCGACGGTGGTTCGCTGGTCGGGCTGCTTGCGGCGCAGACGGCGATGCTGGCCGAGCTGCCGGCTGTGGTCTTCACCAACGGCACGACGTCCGAGGTTGAGGACGAGCACATCGTGCGATCGCAGCTGCAGGGCTCGGTACTGCTCGGCGCGGATGTGCAGCTGACCGACTGCGTGCTCGGCCCGGATGTGGTCGTGGGCGAGGGGGCGCGCCTCACTGGGGTGCGGCTGCAGCGCGCATTGGTCGCGCCAGGCGCCGTGGTCGAGGGTGGCGAGTACCACGACGTGGTGATCACGCCGAGCGGCGAGATCGCCTCGACGGTCTAGCGCGGGATGACCTCGAACGCCGCGCGTGACGCCGATGTCGTGGTGGTTGGTGCGGGCGCGGTGGGGCTTGCGATTGCCGCGCAGCTAGCACGCACGCACTCGGTGGTCGTGCTCGAACGTCACGAGTCGTACGCGCGTGAGACGACCTCGCACAACAGCGGTGTGATCCATGCTGGCATCTACTACCGCACCGGATCGCTGAAGCATCGGCTGTGCATCGAGGGCAACCCGATGCTGTACGAGTGGTGCGAGGCACACGGCGTTGGCCATCGCCGCGTCGGCAAGCTGATCGTCGCGCTCGATGGTGACGAGTCGGGTGCCCTGGACGCCGTGCTGGCACAGGCGCAGGCGAACGAGGTGGTGGGCATCCACCCAATCACACTCGAGGCGGCGCGCGACCTCGAACCGCACGTACCGGCGACGGCGGCGCTGTACTCGCCGAATACCGGGATTGTGGACCAGGTCGGCTACGCGCGATCGCTCGAGTCAGCCGCGCGTGAGGCCGGGGCGCTGTTCGCGTACCACCACGAGGTGACAGGCGTGGCGCGCGACCTCGATGGCTTCGTGATTGAGGCGCGCGATGCGGATGGCCACGCGACGACGCTGCGCACGAGCGCGCTCGTGAACAGCGCAGGACATGGCGCGCCGGCGATCGCGACCGCGCTCGGCTACCCGCTCGATGGTGGCGAGGGTGTGCCGATGCTCCGTCAGCACGTGAACCGCGGCGCGTACTTCGACGTGGTTGGTGCGCGGTTCGCGCGAGCCGTGTCACACCTCGTGTATCCGCTGCCGCGCCCGCAACTCGAAGGGCTGGGGGTGCACCTCACGCTCGACCTCGATGGTGCGCTGCGACTCGGGCCGGACACGGCCTGGTGGGGTGATGACGCGGCGCTCGACTACCGCAGCGACGCGACGCGGCAGGCCGAGTTCCTGGCGGCGGGCCGACGGCTGCTGCCGGAGCTCGAGGCGGAGGACCTGGCGCCGGGGCAGGTGGGCTACCGGCCGAAACTGTCGGGGCCGGGCGAGCCGGAGGCGGACTTCCTGCTCTGGCACGACCGAGGCTATGTACACCTCGGAGGCATCGAGTCGCCGGGGCTGACGGCGTCGCTGCCGCTCGCGCGTCAGGTGGCGGCGCTGCTGTAGGCGGCGTGCTTCCTCGACGGATGGTGCGCGGGTACCCTCCCGATGCGGAGCGAGGTGCGCACGATGCTCGAAGACCCGGGACCGTATTACTGGAAGTGGCTCGCCTTCGCCGGGGTGCTGCTCGTCGTCTATGTGATCGAGCACTACGTCCGCACCGGCCAACTGATTCCGGGCATGTAGCGTGACCGCTTCGAACGATCGCGGGGCCGCGATCGAGCCGTCCGAGGTCGAGCGCTGGCTGCTGTCGCACCTCGACGTTCAGCGTGTGGACTCGGCACGTGGGCTCTATGAGCTGATGCCGAAGCAGCGAGGCGGGCAGCTCCCGCTCGTCGATGTGCCCTACGACCCATTCAGCGAAGTCCACTGGGCCGAGGCAGCGCGCATTGCGGACTACGTGGCGCATGCGCCCGAGGGTGCGCGACGCGTGCTCGATATCGGGCCGGGGGACGGGTGGCCGGCGCTGCCGGTGGCCGCGGCTCGTCCTGACCTCGAGGTGATCGGGGTGGATCCCTCGCCGCTGCGGGTCGAGGTGTGCACTGCCAACGCCGCGCGACTCGGGCTGACCAATGCGCGGTTCGTGGTCGGTGACGGCGGGCGAATGCCGTTCCCGGACGCATCGTTCGACCTCGTCACGGCTGCCTCGTCGATCGAGGAGGCGAGCGACCCGGAGGCGGTGCTCGCGGAGTGTGCACGGGTGCTGCGGCCGGGGGGCGTGCTGCGTGCGTCCTCGCAGGACTGGCGACTGGCCGGGCGTGGCTTTGAGACGGTGATGGTCTGGGAGGCGGGCGGGGTGCCGCTGTGGACATACGTGCGGCGGATCGCGGACCCGCCGACGGAGCGCCGCTACAACCTCGTGCTCAACGGCGACGAGACGACTGCCGCGCTGCACATGGACGTGCTGATCGAGAGCGCTGAGGGGCGCCGGGCGTACGCGGAGACGCTGTTTGAGACGCGCTTCGGCGTGCCGGTACTCGAACGCCTCGCGCCGCATGTGGCTCGG
>QWQU01000011.1 GCA_003670735.1 Chloroflexota bacterium
ACGGACGTCGCCAGCGACCTCGGCAGCCTTGGCCTGCACGGCGTCAGCCGCATCCTTCGCGACCTCCGTGTCCTGCACCTTGTCACGGACGTCGCCAGCGACCTCGGCAGCCTTGGCCTGCACGGCGTCAGCCGCATCCTTCGCGACCTCGCCGACCTTCTCCTGCACGTCCTCGACGACGTCCTTCGCGGCGTCTTTCGCCGTACTGGCCGCTCGCTCGGAGCCGGATTGTGATGCTCGCTGCTGCGCCACGTTGCGCTCCTCGGGTCTACACGCGGTCTGTTACCGAGGAAGGTAGGGAGGGTGCCGTCGCGTCACCGATGCGGGCAGGCAGTGGCCCGTTGCGGCTCTCTCGCAACGCGCTCGGGCCGCTCGCGGAGGCTGGCGAAGCTCTCTGGATGGGTCTTGCTCGCATCGGGAGCGCTCAAGCGGCTAGAATAGGGGCCGTGATATTTCATCCCGCGCCTGCGAGGCGCGGCACCCGCCCCCTGGGTTGGCCGAAGGCCGATCCAATCCCCGGCCAGTGCCTGCCTGCTCGCAGCGAACAGACCCCTACCGAAGGTACCCCGTGAGTTTTTTGAGCCGCATTGTCGGCGCGCTGATCGGCGCGCCATCCGAACCCCGTACCAAAGTGCTCCTCGACACCGAGGTAGACGCCGAGCCTGACCGCCGGTCACGTGGCCGCCGAGGTGGCCGCGGACGCGGCACCAACAGTGGCAGCGCCCCAGCCTCCGATTCCCGCGAGCGGGACAACCGAGACGGCAATCGCGATAACCGCGACAACCGAGATGGGAACCGTGACAACCGCGGTGGCCGCTCCAATGCGCCGACGCGCTGGACTCGACCGTCCCGCGACACACTCGACGCACCGCTGCCGGAGGACATCGCTTTCCGGCCCGCCTCCGAGGGTGGTGACGCCTCGATCCTTCCGACCCACCGCCGTCCCCCTCCCGGCGCACGCCGCCCGGGCCGTGTCTTCTACGCCGGCACCTCCAACCAGTACGTCACGCGCGATGACGCAATCGGCCCGCCGCCAGACATGGACGACGACGAGCAGCTGATGCCCGAGGCGCTCCAGGGCGCCCCATTGGACGACGAGACCGCTGGCGAAGGCGCCGAGGGTGGCGAGCAGCGCCGTCGCCGGCGCGGACGCCGCGGTGGCCGTGGTCGCCGTCGTCCGGGCGAGGGTGGTGAGGCTGGCTCGGAAGAGACTGCTGACTCCAACGACCCTTCCGGTGCGCTCGCGATGGGGCGCCCGAGTGGCGATGGCGAGTACGCCGACGAGGACGACCTCGACAGCGACGAGCTGGATGCCGACGACGAGCTCGAGGTGGATGAGGACCTGGACGACGCCGCGATCGTGGCGGCGGTCGCCGAGGTCGAAGCAGCCGATGACTACGAGCCTGAGGCCGAGGTCACGCGCGAGCGCGCACCGCAGCGTGGGGCCTTCACGCCTCGAGCCTCCTCGGAGCTGCCGGAGGCATTCCGTGCGCTTGGCCTGAGCGAGGACGTGCTGCAGATCGTGGCGCACTTCGGCTTCGAGCAGCCCACGCCAATCCAGCAGCAGTCGATTCCGGTGCTGCTGAACGGCCGTGACGTGGTGGGCATCGCGCAGACCGGCACGGGCAAGACGCTCGCGTTTGGGCTGCCGATGATGCAGCGCCTGGACGCCTCGACCGCTGCGGTGCAGGGCCTGGTGCTCGTGCCGACGCGCGAGCTGGCCTCGCAGGTGCTCGATGTATTGCATGACTTTGGTGCACCGCTCGGCTTCGACGCGGTGGGCCTGCTCGGCGGGCGCTCGCTCGACCGTGACTTCCGTGCACTGGACCGCCGACCGCACATCGTGGTCGGGACGCCGGGGCGCATCCTCGACCACCTGCAGCGGGGGACGCTGTCGTTGCAGCACGTGCGCTACGCCGTGCTGGACGAGGCCGACCAGATGCTCGACATCGGGTTCCTGCCGGCGATCACGCGCATCCTGAGTCGCACACCTCGAGCGCGGCAGACGGCGCTGTTCAGTGCGACGATGCCGCACGCGATCCTGCGCCTCGTGCGCCGCTACATGGAGTCGCCGGAGACGGTCGCGATCGAGCCAGAGCTCACGAGCGCTGACACGGTCGAGCAGATCTACTTCGAGGTCGCGCAGCGCGACAAGCTGCACGGCCTGCACGAGCTGATCGAGCGTGAGCTGAAGGGCCGCACGCTGGTGTTCTCGCGGACACGGCGCGGGGTGGACTTCGTGGCGGAGCAGCTCGGCAACGCCGGGGTACGCGTGGGCGCGTTGCACGGGGACATGGACCAGCGCCGGCGCGACCAGACGGTGCAGCGTTTCCGCGACGGCCAGCTCGACATTCTCATTGCGACGAACGTGGCCGCGCGTGGACTCGATATTCCCGAGATCACGCATGTCGTGAACTACGACGTCCCGCAGAACCCCGAGGAGTACGTGCACCGCATCGGTCGCACGGGCCGTGCGGGGCGCGAGGGCAAGGCGATCACGTTCGTGTGCGAGCGCGACATCGCCGAGTTCGACGTGCTACTCGGCGCATTCGGGGATCGACTCCGTAAGGAAGACCTGCGCCTCTACGAATGAGCCTTCGGCTCTTCTCGCCCAGCTTCTTGGGTGATGGGCTCGTCGTTTTTCGTGCGCGTTTGCTGCTTGTCAGTGCGCGGCAGTGTCACTCGAACGTAACGGGCCACCGACGAGGTGGCCCGTCGCGATCCGGTACGCTGGATCGCGATGCACGCTGAAGCATTCATCGCAGACATGGCTATGGCGCTCGGCGTGGGGCTCGCTGGTGGGCTGATCGCGCGCTCGCTGCGGTTCTCGCCAATCATCGGCTACCTCCTCGCGGGCCTCATCCTGGGGCCGTTCACGCCGGGCTATGTCGCTCAGGCGGAGACGGTGGGCGTGCTGGCCGAGGTCGGGGTCGTGTTCCTGATGTTCGGCGTGGGGCTGCACTTCAATCTCACGGAACTGGCGAAGACACGTGGCGTAAGCCTGCCGGGCGCACTCGCCAACACGGCACTGGTCGTGCTGGTAGGGATCGGCGTCGCGAAGCTCTTCGGGTTCTCGGTGCGAGACGGGATCGTGTTTGGCCTCGCGATCAGCGTGGCAAGCACGGTGGTGCTTGTGCGAACGCTGCAGGAGCGAGGCCTGCTCGATACGAACACGGGCAGGACGGCGGTCGGCTGGCTGATCGTGGAGGACGTGCTGACCGTGTTCTTCCTCGTCGCTCTGCCGCTGATGACCGACGACGGGGACTCCTCGCTGGGCAGCCTTGCTGCAGCCGATCTTGAATGCCGCGATCTTTGGCGTGGTGATGGTCGCGCTGGGCTGGAAGCTCATTCCGCAAGCTCTGGCCTGGGTGGAGCGTGAGCACACGCAGGAGCTGTTCGTGCTCGCGATCATGAGCACGGCGCTGGGGATCGCGAGCTTCGCACACGTGCTCGGGCTGTCGGTGGCGCTTGGTGCGTTCGTCGCGGGGCTCGTAGTGGGCCGATCGCAGGCGAGCCAGCAGGCCGCGGATGGTGCGCTTCCGCTGCGTGACGCGTTCGGGGTGCTGTTCTTCGTCTCAGTGGGAATGCTCGCCAATCCGAACGCACTGCGGATGTACCCGTGGCTGATTGCGCTGGTGATTGTCGTCGTGGTGCTGGGCAAGATGGTCGTCGGCGGAGTGGTGGCTCGAGCGCTGCGCTGCTCGGTGCCGATGTCGGCGCTGCTTGCAGTGCTGCTCGCGCAGACCGGTGAGTTCTCGTTCATCCTCGCGCAGCAGGCAGTTCACCTCGGCCTGCTACCGACCGCGCTCTATGACGCGGTGCTGCTGTCTGCGGTCGCCTCGATTGCGCTGAATCCGCTGCTGATGCGTTGGGCAGAATGGATGGCGTCGCGATCGGGCGGTGGGGTGACCTCGGCGGCTGCAGGCGCGTAGTTCCGAGATCGTCTGCTATGATGGCGGCTGAAGGGGAGTAGTCCTCCATCGCGTGGTGTCGTCAGTACGGCCTCCGGCCTCCGGGCCCGGCGCCACGGCCTCGCATGACCCTCCGGGGCGGCGAGGTGGACCAGACCTTCTGCGAACGAGCGTTCAGCAGAAGGGCTCCCACATGAGCTTCCTTGCCGGTTTGCACCTCGAAACATGGATCGCGTTCAACGTGTTCATCTTCGCGATGCTCATGATTGACCTCTTCGTGCTGCATCGAAACGCCCACGTGGTGTCGATGCGCGAGGCGGCGATCACGAGCGCGGGCTGGATCGCGCTGGGACTCGCGTTCGGTGTGGTGATGTGGTGGTGGCAGGGACCAGGCGCCGCCGGTGAATACTTCGCCGACTACCTGATCGAGAAGAGCCTCTCGGTCGACAACGTGTTCATCTTCGTGATCATCTTCTCGTACTTCGCCGTGCCGGCCGCGTACCAGCACCGCGTGCTGTTCTGGGGTGTCGTCGGCGCGCTGTTGATGCGTGGCACGTTCATCATCGCGGGCACGGCGCTGCTCTCTGCGATGGAGTGGGTGCTGTACCTGTTCGGTGCGTTCCTGCTCTACACCGCCTTCAAGATGTTCCAGCACTCCGAGATGGAGCTGGACCCGCGCGAGAACAAGGTGTTGCGGCTGGTCAACAAGATCGTGCCGCTGACGCAGGAATACGACGGCCAGAAGCTGTTCACACGCATCAACGGCGTGCGGATGGCGACGCCGCTGTTCGCGGTGCTGGTCGTGATCGATGTGACTGACCTGGTGTTTGCGGTGGACTCGATTCCGGCGGTGTTCGCGGTGACGCGAGATCCGTTCATCGTTTACACCTCAAACGCGTTCGCCATCCTCGGACTGCGGGCGCTGTACTTCTTGCTTGCGGGGGCGGCGCATAAGTTCGTGTACCTGAAGCCTGGCCTCGCGATCATCCTCGCGTTCGTGGGCATCAAGATGCTGATCGTGGACTTCTACCACGTGCCGGTGTGGGCCTCGCTGGTGTTCATCGGGGTGGTGCTGACCGTGGCTCTCGCAGCCTCGTTGCTGACAGCGAAGGAGCTCGATCCGATGGAGGAGGCGCCGCTGCCCGATCCGCTCGGCCTGCTCTCCGACAGCGGCGAGCACGAGGAGCGCCCCGCCAAGCACTAGCTCGGGCGGCGCCAGTTGACCGGTTGGGCAGGCCACCGCACGCTCTCGGGCATGACGAATGACACGTTGCCCGAGTACGTCCGTGGCCTGCTCGACCCGAGTGCGTATCCGACTCCGCCGGAGCGAGTAGACCTCATACAGACGCACATCTCGTACGTCTTCCTCGCGGGCGACGTGGTCTACAAGACGAAGAAGCCGGTGGACTTCGGGTTCATCGAGCAGATGAGCGTCGAACGCCGTCGCGCGTTCTGCGAAGCCGAGGTGCGGCTGAACGCACGGCTCGCGCCCGACGTGTACATGGCCGTGGTACCGGTGCTGCGGATGGCCGATGGCACCTACCAGGTCGAGCCGCGTCCGGCAGCGGGCATGCAGCAGGTCGAGGTCGTCGAGTGGGCGGTGAAGATGCGCCGCCTGCCGGACGACCGGACGCTGGACCGGCTGCTCGCAGCGGGTGCGCTGGCACCGGGCGTCCTCGAGCGAATCGTGCGCCGGCTGGTGGCGTTCCACGAGCACGCTGAGGTACTCGGCTCGGACCGTGCGGACTTTGCGGGCGGCGCAGCCGTGGCAGCGTGGTGGGCACGCGAGTACGGCGAGGCGACAGTCGACATCCACGGGACGTGGCGCGAGGACGAAGCCGCCGCGACCAACACCTTCTTTACGCAGACGATCGAACGCCAGCAGTCGCTGCTGAACGCGCGGCTGGCCGAAGGGCGCGTGGTCGAGGGACACGGCGACCTGCAGGCGAAGCACGTGTACGTGCTCGATGACATGGGCGAGCACCTCGCGATCGTGGACTGCATCGAGTTCAGCGACTGGTTCCAGTTCCGCTACCTCGACGCGGGCTACGACGTGGCCTTCATCGCGATGGACCTTGAAGCACAGGGGCATGCCGACCTCGGCGATGAGCTGGCTGGCCGATACATCGCGGCGGCGCACGACGAGACGATGGGCGTGCTGCAGCCGATGCATCGCGGGTTCCGCGCGTTCGTGCGCGGGAAGGTCGAGTCGATTGGGGCGCGTGCCGGCGAATTGCCGCCGGAGCAGCGGGCACACCTCGCGGACTCGGCGTCGCGGTACTACCGGCTCGCGGCGGACTACGCACGGCGACAGGCGCCGCCGGCACTGGTCGTGCTGTGCGGGCTGCCGGGCACTGGGAAATCGACGGTGGGTGGGACGCTCGCGGGCCGCATCGGCGCCGCGTACCTGTCGTCGGACACCGTACGGAAGCAACTCGCGGGCGTTGACCCGCGTGAGCGGGTGGCCGAGCGCGACCGCGAAGGCCTCTACGCGCCGGGGATGAACGAGCGCACCTATGAGGAGCTGCGCCGACGCGCCGCGGAGCACCTGGCGGCCGGTCGACCGGTGGTGCTCGATGCGATGCATGGGCGAGCCGAGGAGCGTCGTGCCGCGCTCGATGTCGCGCGCGCGGCGGGTGTGCCGGCGCTGATCGCCGAGCTGCGGCTGAGCGAGGCCGACGCGCTGACGCGAATCGATGCGCGGGCGAGCGACCCGAATCTCACCTCGGACGCCACGCGCGAGGTGTACCTCGCGTCCGTGGGGCGCTTCGAGACGGTCGGGTCGGGCGAGGGCACGCACCTCGGGCTGGACGCGAGCCAGGGGCCGGCGGAGCTGGCTCGGGAGATCGCCGAGGAGCTGGCCTCGCTCACGGCGTAACTCAGACTGCGTTTTGCCTCGGTTTTGGCCGGCTCGGCGGGTTTGACCCGGTTGGCGGCGCGTGCCACGCTCCCTGCCGATTCGGAAGGACTCTCCATGCGCCGCTTTCTCATGCTTCCACTGCTCGCGCTGCTCTCGGCGGGACTGCTTGCATGCAGCTCTGCTCGTGATGGTGCGCCGACTGAGCTGAAGGTCGTCGTGCACTCCTCGTTTGATGCGAACAAGGAGCTGATCGCAGCGTTCGAGCGCGAGTACCACGCGAAGGTGTCGTTCCTGAAGGGCGGCGACGCGAACGCGGTCGTGAACCGCGCCCTGCTGAACGCCGGGCACCCCGAGGGTGACGTGCTGTACGGCATCGACAACCTCACGTACCCGCGCGTCGCCGGTAAGGGCGTGTTTGCCGAATTCAGCGCGACTCGACGGACGCAGATCCCAGCCGACGTGCGCGAGCAGTTTGGTGACGCGCGCGACGTGACACCGATCGACTACGGCTATGTCGCGCTCAACTTCGACAAGAAGGCGGGCACTCCGCCGACGAAGTTCGAGGACCTGACCGGGCCGGCGTGGCGAGGCAAGCTCGTAGCGGAAGACCCGGCGACGTCCTCGACGGGCCTGCAGTTCCTCGCGACGACCGTCGCGTATTTCGGCGAGAGCGGCCGCTACACGTGGCGGAACTACTGGGCCGACCTCAAAGCCAACGGCGTGCTGGTCACTGATGGCTGGGACGCGGCCTACAACAAGGAGTTCTCGCGGAACAAGGGCTCGCGCCCGCTCGTGGTCTCGTACACCTCGAGCCCGGCGGCAGAGGTGTTCTACAGCGAAGGCAAGCTGACCGAGCCGCCGACGGCGAACGTGTTGCCGCAAGGCGCCAAGCTGTTCCGACAGGTCGAGGCAGCGGGCGTGCTCGCCGGTGCGAAGCAGCCGGAGCTCGGCCGCAAGTTCATCGACTTCATGCTGCGCGACAAGTTCCAGGAGCAGATCCCGGAGACGATGTTCGTGTACCCGGTGGTGTCCGGCATCGCGCTGCCCGAGTGGTGGAAGTGGGCTGCCGTGAATGTGCAGCCGGCGACGCTGCAGGTAGACGCCCCGACGGTCGACCGCTGGGTCCGCGAGTGGACCGAGACGATGCGCCGGTAATGCGGCGCTAGCGATGGCGCTGTTCAGCACACCTCGATCTGCGCGCTCCGCGGGGGAGCGGAGCACCGCGTGGCGCTGGGTGCTGCTGCCGTTGTTGCTGCTCGGGCCCTTCTTGCTGTGGCCGGTCGGGGCAATGCTCTGGCGCGGGCTTGCGCCGGACGGCTATTTCTCGTTCAGCCTCGTCGAGGCTGTCGCGAGCGACCGCTACTACTGGGAGCGCCTCGGGTTCACCGTGGGGCAGGCTGGGCTCTCGACAGCGCTTGCGGTCGCACTCGGACTACCCGCGGCGTGGGTGTTCGCGCAGGTGCGCTTCCCGTTGCGAGGTCTGCTGCGCGCGATCGTGACGGTCCCGTTCGTGCTGCCGACGATCGTGGTCGCACTGGCGTTCGAGCGGCTGCTCGGACCGGCGGGATGGTTGGCGCGCGCGCTCGACGGTGTCGGGGTGGCGATGCCGACGGTCGAGGGGACGCTCTTCGCGATCCTCGTGGCGCATGTCTTCTACAACGTGGCGGTCGTGATTCGGGTCGTCGGCGGCGTGTGGGCGAACCTCGACCCACGCACGCTGGAGGCGGCGCAGATGCTCGGTGCGGGGCGACTGCGGCGGTTCACCGCGGTGACGCTGCCGCTGATCGCGCCTGCGGTGCTCTCGGCGAGCGCGCTGGTGTTCGTGTTCTGCTTCTCGTCATTCGGCACGGTGCTGCTGCTGGGTGGTGGCAATCCCGACCTCGATACGCTCGAGGTGGTGATCTATCGGCTCGCGACGCGGCTCGTTGATCTGCCGGCAGCGTCGGTGATTGCGATGCTGCAGATCTCGACGACGGTGCTGGTACTGCTGGTGTACGCGCGGCTGCAGCACCGGATCGCACGGCCGGTCTCGTTGCAACCGCATCGGCCTCGGCGGCTGCGTGACCTATCGTGGAGCCAGCGCGCCTTCGTCGTGCTCGTGCTGCTCGTGATTGTCGGGTTCGTGGTGACGCCGATGGCGGCGCTGGTCGAGGGCGCACTGACCGTCGGCAACGAGGGCGCGGTACGCCTCGATAACTTCACGCGGCTGTTCCAGGACACGGGGAACATCTCGTTTATCCCGCCGTGGCGAGCGTTGCAGTGGAGCGTGACGTTCGCGGGCGGCGCGATGCTGATCGCGGCGGTGGTTGGGCTCGCGGCCGGGATGGCTGTAGCGCGCGGGCGCGGGCTGCTCGCCACGCTGACTGACGGCTTCCTGATGCTGCCGCTGGCTGTGCCGGCGGTCACGCTCGGGTTTGGGTACCTCGTGACATTCAATCGTGAGCCGTTCGACCTGCGCGGGTCGCCGTGGCTGCTTCTCGCGGCGCACGCACTGCTCGGGTATCCATTCGTGATGCGGTCGGTGCTGGGGCCGGCGCGCGCGCTCGACCCGACGCTGGTACAGGCCGCGCGCATGCTGGGCGCGTCGAGGCCACGCGCGTGGCTGCGCATCACGTTGCCGATGATCTCGCGCGGGGTGTTTGTGGGGGCCGCGTTCGCATTCGCGATCTCCATCGGCGAGTTCGGGGCGACACTGCTGCTACAGCGGTCCGAGTTCGCGACCGTGCCGGTGGCGATTTACGAGGCGCTGGGCAAGCCCGGCGATGCCAACCTGGGCGCAGCGCTGGCGATGGCGACGGTACTGATGGCGGTCTCTGCGGCGGCGTTCTTGCTGATTGAGCGGGTACGATACCGCGAGGTCGGCGAGTTCTAGCTCGGCCTCAACCCACCCGGCGGCGACGAGGCGAGCTTCTTGGCCACTCTGACCATCGACGGCCTGCAGCGTGCGTACCCGCGTGATGGGTTCGCACTGCGTGGCGTGTCGTTCGATGTGCCGGACGGGCACCTCGCGGCGTTGATTGGGCCGTCGGGCGCGGGCAAGAGCTCACTGCTGCGCCTGATCGCGGGCCTCGATCGTCCCGATGCGGGAGACGTGTGGCTCGCGGATAGGAATGTCACACGAGTGCCGGCGCATCGACGCGGCATCGGGCTGATGTTCCAGGAGCTGGCGCTGTTCCCGCACATGAATGTGCACGAGAACGTGGCCTTCGGGCTGCGCATGGCTCGCTGGCGTCGGCGCGCGCGTAACGAGCGCGTCACGGAGATGCTCGAATTGGTTGGGCTGGGGGCGTACGCCAGCCGATCGGTAGACCAGCTCTCCGGCGGCGAGCGGCAGCGGGTGGCGCTCGCGCGTGTGCTCGCACCACGGCCGGAAGTGCTGCTGCTCGATGAGCCGCTGGGTGCGATCGACGAGGAGCGGAAGCGCTGGCTCCGCAGCGAGCTGCGCGACGTGCTGCGCGCCGTGGGCACCACCGCACTGGTGGTCAGTCACGACCTGCGCGATGCGATCGCAATCGCGGACGACGTCGTGCTGATGTCGGACGGCCATGTGTTGCAGTACGGGCCGCTGAGCCTCGTCTCGCGGTTCCCGCTGACCGCGGAGGCCGCCTCGATGCTGGGGTATGTGACGCTGCTGCAGGGGGAGGTCGAGCACAGTGCCGTGCGCGAGCGTGGCGTCGGTGAGCTGGGCATCCCGCCGGAGGCGGGCATCTCCGGGCTGATGCGAGTGATGGCGCATCCCTCGACGATGCTGGCGGTGCCGGATGGGCGACACCTCGGCTCTGGGCTGAGTGGCGTCGTGGTGGCGATCCGGCCGGACGGGCCGGTGCCGCTGCTAGACATCGTCGTCGGCACGCGCCACCTGGAGGCACGCTGGGAGTGGGACCTCGACGCGCCGCGGATCGGGACGGTCGTCGAGATTGCGGTGCGGCCCGACACGCTGCGCTTCTACGGCTCGGCGCCGGTCGTGGTTCCCTCGGAGCCAGCGGTCGAGTCCGACGAGCGTGTTGCGAGCTCGAACGAGGACGCCGGTGACGACGAGGACGCGCCGCGCCGTTCGCTGTTCGGGAACGCCTAGCGTTGTCTTGGCGGCTGACGTAGCCTGAGGCCGATGCGACTTCCTCGAATCCTGCAACGTGACCCTGAAGCGCGCGCGCTGGCGGCATTGGCGGACGCGGTGGCTGCGCTGCCCGAGCGGCACCGCCCCGAAGAGGCGCTGCAGATCGTGGTTGACCTTGCGCGCACCGAGACGCGCTGCAAGTACGCCGCGCTGAACGTGACGGACGAGCACGACCGCACGCAGGGCTTTGTGACCTCCGGGCTGACAGCGGCGGAGCTCAAGGGGCTGCGTGTGCCGCCACAGGGGCATGGCCCGCTCGGGTCATTGCGTGCGGACGGCAAGCCGGTGCGGCTGGTCGATGTGGACAAGCACCAGAAGGCGTTCGGTTTCCCGACGAAGCACCCGAAGATGACGACGCTGCTGGGTGTGCCGTTGTGGGCGAGTGGCGTCGTACGCGGCTCCCTGTATTGCTCCGACCGCACCGATGGCAAGCCGTTCGATGACGACGACGAGAAGCTGGTGCTGATGCTCGCGCGCCACGCGTCGAGTGTGATCGAGCACGAGTGGTACTAGTCCGTTGGAGTTGGCGCGCGACGCGCTGATACGGGCTGGCCTCGACCGCTACTTACTGATTCGTGAGATATGACGGCAGCGGGAACGCGAGATGCGCGTGGTCGCCGAGGGCGATGCCGTGCCCGAGATACCAACCAGCGGGTGCCTCGATCGCGTACTGGTAGTCCGCCTTCGGCGTGACGATCGAGGTCGATTCGCGGTGCATCTCGACGATATCGACAATGGTCTCGTCCGACGCGACGAAGGCGATCGCGAGGTCGAAGTGCGTGTTCTTCATCCAGAACGAGCCGCGCGCCATCTTCTGATACCAGAACAGCATGCCGCGCTCATCGCCGATCGACGGCCGGCCCGAGAACCCGACGGGGAACTCATCGGGCGGCAGCACTTCGATGGGCAACGAGGCGACGAGCGCGTCGCGCCGGGTGAAGCGCACGAGCGGCAGCTCCGACTTCGACAGTGACGAGGTGGAGGCGATCGGCTCGCCCTTGATGGCGGGCGTCGGCGTGATGTGCGGCGTGGGGATGGGCGTGGGTGCTGCGGTCGGCGTGGCTACGGGCACGCTCGTACCCGTCGGGCCGGTGACGACCGTGGTGATCGCGGTGGCCGCGCCGGGTGTCGTGGCGGTAGCCCCTGGAGTCGCACTCGAGGTTTCCGCTGGGGGAGCGCTGGCGGTCGGGATGGCGGCAGCAGGGGTGTTGCTGTTGCAGGCGACGAGGATGGCCGCAGCGATGATGGCGAGTACTGAAGCGATGCGTGTCACGGCTCGATCGTAGGTGTCGGCATGGCACGCGGCAAATCGCGCCCGTGGCGTTGACACGCAGCGCGCAGCCTCGATAGCGTCGTTGCATGTCTGATAGCGAACTGGTTGACCTCGCCCTGCGCCTCTGGCCGTCGGTCCGTGACCGTGGCGTGGTTGACGATCCTACTGACCTCGACCGGCTGATCGATGCGCAGGGGCTGCCGGGTGCGCCCGGCGTCGAGCGCGGCCTGCAGTACACGTTCGCGTGCTTCACGCCCGAGCAGGCGGCGGCACTGACGCTGCCGACGGGCGAGCGGGTCGAGGACGACGCGACGGCTCGGTTCGTCGCGCACCTGCTCGTCACTCGCACGCTGCTCGGCGTAGGCCTTGCGGTGGACGAGCGCGTGGCCGGAGCGCTCGCTGAGGCGCACACGCTGTCGTGGGTGACGAGTACCAGTGATCACGGGCAGCCGCCGATCGCACTTGGGCTCTCGTTGTGGCTGATCGCGCTCGATCCGCTGTCGGACTCCGACCGGCCGCTGCCGATCGAGTGGAGCGCTGACCTGTTCAACGACGTTGCGCGGTGGGATCCGGACAAGCGACTGTTCTCGCACTACGACGTACGCGAGGACGCGCTCGACTGGGCGACGTATGCCTCGTACGACGGTGCGCGGCATGCGGGTGTCTCGCGCTGGACGCTGATGGAGCCGCTGCTGCGGATGGCCTCGGACGATCGAGCGCGGCTGGCGCTGTCGCAGTTGTTCGCTGCCGACGACAGCGGGGAGCGCGCGCCGGCGAGCGCGATGCTGGAGCGCAATCGCATCGCCGAGCTGATGCGTGTGTGGGCCGGCGCTACTCCTCGGTAGCTTCGTTCGCGTCGGCGATTGCCTCGGCTTCTTCCTCGTCAGCCATCAGCTGGATCAGTCGCCACACCTCGAGCAGTTCCGCATCGTCTTTCTTCAAGATGTCGGAGATGTGGTAGCCGCGGAACGCCTCGATGACCTGCGGGTAATCATCGATCACGAAGTCCGGCATGATGTTGACCTTGTAGAGCGGCAGCCGGTTCTTGTAGTCGTGCAGCGGCTTCACGAAGTAACCGGTGACGTAGCTGTCGAGGCCATGCTTTTTCATGTCGTAGTGGCGGATGCCGACGCCCGACCAGACGTAGATCGTGTGGCCGGCCTCGGTGATGGCCTGAAAGACCTCCTCGGCGTGCGGGCGCAGACGGCCATCCCACATCACCAGCGTGTGGTCGACGTCGAAGAAGACGTTGAGCTTGCGGGTCACTTCGCGCCGCCGTTCGAGGCTCGGCGGCTGCGCGGCTCGGAGGCGGCTTCGAGCTTGGTGATGCGATCGGTGAGGCGCTGGTTCTGCTGCGTCACCTGCTCGAGACGCTGCTGGAGCTGCTTCACGTCCTCGTTGCGGTTCGCACCCTCACCGAGCGCGCGCGCGGTGATGCGGGCGGTGCGGCTAAGGCGACCGTCGAGCGCGCTCGATGCGGTCGCGCCGAGGGCGGCGGCAGCTCGAGGGTCACGCAGCGCCCCGAGCGCGGCGATCGCCGAGAGTTGCACGCGCAGCCACGGGTCGCGCAGCAACGCCTCGAGGCGCTCTCGAACGCGCAGGCGGGTCGGCTCGTCGGCAAACGGCGCGAGCACGCCCAGGGCGTCGATCGCGGCGCGACGGGCGTTCTGGTGCTTGCCCCACTGCGTGTACTCCAGCAGCGTCGGGATCGCCTCGATGTTGCGGGACTGGCCCAGGCCACTGAGTGCGCCGGCAGTGATCACGTCGTTGTGTGCGGGGCGTCCGAGTACGCGGCGCAGCGTGGCGAGGGCACTCGGGTCATGCGTGCGGCCGAGGGCGTCGGCGGCAGCGGCCTGCGCGTAGTAGGAGCGGTCGCCACGGCCCGAGAGCAGGCCAGCGAGCGTCTTGGCCGCCTCGGCGTCGTCGGCGAACTGGCCGAGCGCCGCGGCGGTGGCTCGACGGACACGCGAGGGCTCGGTGTCGATCGCGGCGATCAGTGCGTCGCGTGCGAGGTCGGAGCGCACGCTGCCCAGCGCATTGGCGACCTCGGCGCGTACGAACTCGGACTCACGCGTGCTGAGCAGGGCGGTGCGCAGTGCCTCGATCGCCGTGCGCGTGCCGAGCTTGGCGAGGCCCTTCGCGGCGACGATGCGGCCCATCGCCTGCGGGTCGTTCGCGAGCTGCTCGCGCAGCATCTTCTCGCCGGGCTCGAAGGCGAGTGTCTTGAGCACACGGTTCGCGGGGTCGATCGAGACGAACGATGGCTCGCCATCGAGCGCGAAGACGAAGGTCTGGCGCGCCTCACTCAGCTCGACGGTGAATGAGCGCGCGCCGCGCGGGGTCTGGAACATGATCTCGAGCGGGACTCGGTAGATCGAGGTGAGCGTGTCATCGGGCGTCTGCGTCTGCTCGAGCGTGACATTCGCGCTGCTATGCGCGGCGTCCCACGAGTAGGAGGCGCGGAACTCCGGATGGCCGCCCTTCCACACCCACTGCTGGAAGAACCAGTCGAGGTTGTGGCCGGTGGCCTCCTCGATCGCGCGCTGCAGGTCGGGGGTGAGCACGTCGCCTTCAGCGTGCAGACGGACGTAGTGGTGGATCGCTTTCCACCAGAGCTCGTCGCCGAGGATGCCGCGCAGCATGTCGAGCACGACCGAGCCGCGCTCGTAGAGGTGGCGGTCGAAGATATCGATCGGCTCGTGATAGACGTTCTGCACCAGCGGGCGGCGGTAGGCGTTGGTGTCCTCGGCGAGATAGGTCTGGCCCTTGCGGTACACGTCGTAGCGGTACGCGTCGTAGCCCTTACTTTCCTCGAGAAAGAGCGAGTCGAAGTAGGTCGCGAACGACTCGTGGAGCCACGCGTGCGGCCATTCGCGCGCGGTGAGCAGGTCGCCGAACCACTGGTGCGCGAGCTCGTGCGCGGTGATCGAGTCGGCGGTGTCGACGAGGTCCTCGTGGGCTCGCTCATCGTGCAGGAGCGTGTCGGTCATCGTCGTGGCGGAGGTGTTCTCCATGCCGCCGAAGATGAAATCGGCGATCGCGACTGTGGCGTACTTCGCCCACGGGTAGGGCACACCGATCTTTTCGGCGAAGAACTGGATCATCTGCGGTGTGCGACCGAAGGCGCGCACGAGGTCGTCGCCGGAGCCGCGCGGCCCGTAGTACTGCACCGGCACGCCGTCCGCATCGTCATCGACGACATCGAACTCACCGGCCGCGAGGGTCACGAGGTACGCGGGGTGCGGGAGGTCCTGCAGCCAGTGGAAGGTGTTGCCTCGACGGCTGCGGCTCTCATCGACGAGACGGCCGTTGGAGAGCGCGAACCAGTCGGCGGGGACGTGCGCGATCATCTCGGTGGTGAACTTCTCGCCCGGGATATCGACGGTCGGGAAGTAGAAGGCGCTGTCTTCGGCCTGGCCTTGCGTCCAGATCTGGGCGGGGCGGTCGGGGTACGCGGTCTCCGGCCGGTTGAAGTAGAGGCCTCGACGTGGCGTGCATGAGTAGGTGATCACGACAGTGACGGGCTGGGCGGCTGGCCTCGAACGACCGAGGTCGACGCGGAGCTTCCCCTCGGCGTTCGTGAAGCGGAGCTCGCGGCCGCGCTCGTCGGTCACGGTGGCGACGTCCAGCTCGATCGCGTCGAAGGTGGCCTCGCGCTGCGCCTCGGCGCGGGGGCGGAAGGTGATGGTCGTCACGCCGTGCACGGCGCCACGCGGGATGTCGAAGCTGAATTCGAGCTTCTGGTGGTCGATGCGGATCGGGCGGTCACGCCCAAAGACCGGCTTGTCGCCAGGGAGGTTGAAGGCGCGCCGGTCGGCGAGGCCGATGTGGGTGCCGAGTCCGGTACAGGCCAGCAGACCGCCGTCATACAGCGCCTCGAGCCCGCTCAATTCCACCTCGAAACCCGGCATCCGGTACCCCCTCCGACTGGCGCCGCGCCCACGGCACACTGCCGGCGAGTATGGCAGACGGGCATGCCCGTGCGCGGCTCGAGTCGCCTCGAAGCATCGAGGTGTGCGCCTTGTCCGGCGGGGGCGCGCCCCGTAGTCTGGCGCGATGGCGGCCGACCCAGACTTTGCATGGACTGACGACGACATCGAGCGCCTGCTGGCGCCGGTGACACGCATGCTCGGCGCCCCGACCTCGCTATCCCCACTGCCCTACGACCTGAACGCCGGCGTGCCTGACGTCGAGTCGCTGCCCGCGGCCGAGCTGGCCGAGGCGACCCGTCGCGCGCTCGAGGCGGACAAGGGCGGCACGCTGACCTACGGCGGCGCGACCGGATACGAGCCGCTGCGCGCCTGGATCGCCGAACGCTATGTCGCCGAGACTGGGCTCCCGGTGACCTCCGCGAACCTCACGCTGACCTCGGGCTCCGCGCAGGCGATCGACAACATCGCCGCGACCTTCCTCGCGCCGGGCGATGTGGTGATCACGGGTGCGCCCACGTACCCGGGTGCGATCCGCTCGTTCCTCGCACGTGGCGCGACGATCATGGCCGTGCCGCAGGACGAGGATGGCCTCGACATGGTCGCGCTGGGCGATGCGCTCGCGCAGCAAGTTGCGCTGCAGCACCCCGCCAAGCTGATCTATGTGATCGCGAACTACGACAACCCGAGCGGATCAACGCTGCCGGTGGAGCGTCGTGAGGAGCTCGCACGACTCGCGATGCGGTTCAAGGCGCTCGTCGTCGAGGACGACGCATACACGGGCATCGACCTCGAAGGCCCGCCGCCGACCTCGCTGTACCAGATCATGGGCGGGCAGGGGATCCTGCGCGTTGGCACCTTCTCGAAGACGATCGCGACGGGGCTGCGCGTCGGCTGGGTGCTCGCAACGCCGGCGATCATCAAGGCTCTGGCGTTCATGCGCTTCGACAACGGCTCCGCGCCGTTCGTGCATCGAGCAGTGCACCAGTACCTGCTCACCGGCGTCTACGACTCACATGTCGAGAAGCTGCGTGCTATCTACAAAGAGCGCCGCGACACCGCAGTCGCAGCGGTGCTCGAGCACTGCGGGGACTACGTCGAGTGCGACTCGCCTCGCGGTGGCTTCTTCCTGTGGCTGCGCCTCAAGCACGGCCTGCTCGCGAACGACGTGTTCGAGGCGGCCAAGCGGCACGGTGTGGCGGTGACGCCGGGCTTCAACTACTACCCGTACGGTGGCGGCGAGGATCGAATTCGCCTCGTGTTCTCCGCGTTGCCGCCCGACCAGTTGCGGCAGGCGCTCTTGCAGTTCGGCCAGGCCGTCGCCGAGGTCGCTGCCTCGACCGCCTCGAAGTAACGGCCTCTCAGAACCGTTACAAGTTCTGTTTCTGGCCTGATTGCCGTTCACCTTCTGCCGTTGTGTGTCGTTCTCACAGCACAACGGAGAAGGGCGTTCCTCATGCGCACTCGATGGATTGCATTGCTCGCAGCATTCGCGGTCATGGTCTCGCTGGCACTGCCACACGGCGCCGCCGCGCAGTCCTCGCCGCCGTCGCAGGCGGGGACGATCGTGTCTGGCTCGGTGCCGCCGGATGGCGGGTTCGGGCTGATCGTCTACGGCGGCGGGACCTACTCGCAGCTCGTCACGGCATCGGGCTGCCCGGCGGCGCGCGCAGTGTTCTGGGTGACGCAGGGCGGCACGTTCCTCGTATACGTGCCGACGACGGCGGTAGGGGCGGTGAATGCCGGCTTCCAGGCCGCGTTCCCGAACGACTCGATTCCCGCGAACACGGCGTTGATCGGGCGCTGCACGCCGGCCGCCGAGTCGGGCATCGACGGTCTCGTAACGGTCGGACCGTCGTGTGGTCCGGTGGCGATGCCGCAGCAGGGCGGCGCGCTGCTGCCATGCCCCGACAAGCCATACCAGGCGACGCTGGTCTTCCTCGACAGCCAGGGTCGTGAGCAGGCTCGCGTCACGACGGGTACCGATGGGCGCTACCGCGTGACGCTGGCGGCCGGGCGGTACACGGTGCTGCCGCTCAACCCGCCGGGTCAGCAGTTCCCGCGAGCCTCGACGACAGAGGCGACGGTGACCAGTGGGAGCTTCACGACCGTGAATGTCAGCTACGACTCGGGGATCCGAACGGCCCAGTAGGCCCCGGTGCGCGGGTTTGTAATGCGGAGGGCGGCTACGGAGCCGTCTTCCGCGTGTCGATGATGGCCTGTGGAGCCGGAGTGCGTCCGGTTTCCGAGGGAGCGCACGGATGCTGCTCGGCGCTATCTGCGAGGCCTGCCGCCAGCCCATGGGCTCGAACGTCACGAACGTTCAGCTGGTGACCGGTGAGATTGTCCAGGCGGGCATGACTGCCTCGCTGCGTGGCACGCGAGCGCCCGAGTCCCACAACCTCTGCTCGTCCTGCGCCACCCACGTGTACGGGCTCCTCCACGCGATGACGCGTGGCAACCTCGTCGAGCAGCAGTAACTCGTCTCGGCCCCCGCCTCCCACCCCGAGGTGAACCAGATCGCCTCCCGGGGCATACTGGGGCCATGTACCCATCACTGGCAGGCAAGCGAGCGGTTGTGCTCGGTGGTTCGCGTGGGATTGGCCGTGCGATCGCGCTGCGGCTCGCCGCTGAGCAGGTCCACGTCATCGTGAACTACGTGCGCTCGTCCGAGGCGGCTGAGGCCACCGCGGCGGAGTGCCGCGCACTGGGCGTCGAGGCCGAGGCGATGCGCGCTGATGTTGGCGACGCCGGGGAGCTCTCGGAGCTGTTCAAGGCGGTCGGCGACTGGGGTGGGATCGACATCCTGATCAACAACGCTGCGCGTGGCCTCGAACGGCCGCGCCCGGCGATCGAGCAGCGTCCAAAGCACCTCCACCAGACGATGGATGTGAACGTGTTCGGCCCGTGGAGCGCCGTGCAGGACGTGGTCCCGATGATGGAGGCGCGTGGCGGCGGTGTCGTCGTGAACCTGCTGTCTCCAGGCGCCTGGAACTACATGCCGGACTACGCGGCGGTCGGCGTCTCCAAGGGGGCGCTCGCGTCACTCAACACGTACCTCGCTGTTGAGCTGGCACCTCGAAACATTCGCGTGAACGGTGTCTCGGCCGGTTGGGTCGAGGGCTCCGACGGCGATCACTCGTACCGCACTGACGTCTCGAACAAGGTGCGGCCGCACGTTCCGGCAGGCCGCAACGTGTCGCCCGAGGATGTTGCCGCCACGGTCGCGTGGCTGTGCTCCGATGAAGCCTCGATGCTCGTCGGGGAGACGGTCCACCTTGACGGCGGGTTTGGGATCTCTGCATGGCGCGCGGTACTCGGTAACTAGGTTCTGGGTAACTAGCGCCCCACACTCGATTCACTGCACCCAAGGAGGGTCGCATGTCGCTGGCCGATGATTTGATGCGCGCGAACGAGGAATACGTCGACCACTTCGATGCCTCCGGGCTGAAGGTGCGACCGATCAAGCACCTTGCGATCCTGACCTGCATGGACTCGCGCTACACGGCGCAGGGCGTGATGGGGCTGGCGCTCGGCGACGCGCACGTGATCCGCAACGCCGGTGGTCGTGTGACCGAGGATGCGATTCGCTCGCTCGCGATCTCCGCGGCGATCCTCGACACCCGCGCGTGTGTGGTGATTCACCACAGCGAGTGCGGGCTGCTGGGACGCAGCGACGAGGAGCTCCGGCAGCGCGTCGCGGAAGTGACCGGCGCGCGTGCTCCGTTCGGCTTCCTGGGCTTCGACGACCTCGCACAGTCGGTGCGCGACGACATGCTCGCGCTGCGTGGATCCTCGTACCTGCCGAAGGACTACGAGGTGATCGGGTTCACGTACGACGTGCAGACCGGACGGCTCACGCCCGTCGAGGCGTAGCCACCGAGGTCAGCGCGCGGGGCGCCACATCAGCCACAGGTACGGGCCGCCGCGTGCGAACTCCAGCCGCTTGAAGGTGCGAAAGCCGTGGCGCTCGTAGAACTCGAGGTTTCGCGCCTTGGAGTTCTCGAGGTACGCAGGCAGGTGGTCGGCGTCTACGCGCTCGAGCGCATGCGCGAGCAGCGTTGAGCCGACGCCGGTGCGCTGCTGCGACGGGTCAACCGCGAGCAGCGACAGATACCAGTGCGGCTCGGTCGGGTGCTCCTCGGCGCAGCGCGTCATGAGCTGCCAGATGCGCGGGAAGCGCGTCACGCCGCTGATCGCGATCAGCTCGCGCGTCTCGCGCAGGCGGGCGAGCAGTGAGTCGGGATGGCTGCCCGGTGGGCGACGCCACGCCGAGGCGGCGTTGCCATCCTCCGCGATGTAACAGAGACCGCCGTCGGCCAGGTACGAGCGTTCGAGGTCATCTCGGAACATGCGCGCCATCACGCTGTCGAAGCGCTGCGGGTGCGTGAACCAGCGATAGAGCGGGTCGTCGCTGAAGCCGCGCACCAAGATCTCGACGAGCGCGTCGAGGTCGGCCTGCGTCGCCTCGCGGATCTCCGTTTCGTTCATTTGGGTCACGCGCGACGCTCGGTGGCGGCGAGTGCCTCGATGTAGCCGAGTGGACGGCGGGGCAACGGGAAGCGGCGCGAGGGATCGCGGCAGACCTGCGGCTCGCGCAGCGTTTCGAGCAGCAGGCCAGCCTCGCGACGCGGGAGGCGCGCGAGCGTCCATGCGGCCTGGGTGCTGATGCGCTCGCCGTAGCCCGGGATGGGCACGAAGAGTCGCTTGCGCGCGTGGGCACGCCCAATGCCACGCACGAGGTCGCCGAGCATGATGCGGTCCACGCCGCAGATATCGAACGAACGTCCGTCGAGCTCCGGGTCGAGGATGGCCATGCGCAACGCCTCCACGACATCGCCGAGGGCGACGGGCTCGACGACGGTGCGACGCCATGCGAAGAGCGGGACGATCGGCGAGCGATCGACGGAGCGGCGCAGTAACTCGAAGAGGGTGCCGCCGCGCGCGAGGATCAGCGGCGCGCGCACGATGATGTGGCGTAGCCCGGACTGACGCACGGCGAGCTCGACGGCCCAGCGCGCGAGGAGATACCTCGATTGCGAGGCTTCGTCGGCGGCGACACAGCCGAGGAAGACGACGCGCTGCACGCCCGCAGCGCGCGCAGCGATCATCGTGTTCTGGATTGCCTCGACGTCATTTGCGACAACATCGCCGCGCCGGTCGAGCGTGTGGATCAGGTAGACGAGTGTCTCGATGCCGCGCATCGCGCTGTCGAGTCCGCGGCGCGTCACCACATCGGCAGTGACAGCATCGATGCCGCGGTCACGCAGGCGCAGCGCTTCGAACTCGGAGCGGACGAGTGCACGCACCGATGCGCCGGGCGCGTAGAGCTCGAGGTCGCTGAGCAGTGCTCGACCAACGATGCCCGACGCGCCGGCGACCAAGATCACGATGCTGCCCTGAGCGCAGCGCTACTTCGTGATCGCGCCCTCGGCGGCGCTGGAGACGCCTCGCGCGTACTTCGCGAAGACGCCGGTCTTGTACTTCGGCTCCGGTGCCTTCCAGGAAGCGAGACGCGACTGCATCTCGGCCTCGCTGATCTCGACGTCCATGCGTCGGCTGGGGATGTCGATGGTGATGATGTCGCCCTCGCGAACGGCAGCGATCGGGCCGCCGACCGCAGCCTCGGGAGCGACGTGACCGGCCATCAGGCCGTGCGTGGCGCCCGAGAAGCGACCGTCCGTGAGCAGCGCGACCTGGTCGCCAATGCCCTCGCCAACGATGGCGGCAGTGACGCCGAGCATCTCGCGCATGCCGGGACCACCGACGGGGCCTTCGTAGCGAATGACGACGACGTCACCAGCGTGGATCTGGCGAGCGGAGACCGCGGCGAACGCGTCCTCCTCGCGGTCGAAGACGCGAGCGGGGCCGCTGAAGTGCGTGCGCTCCTCGCCGGCGACCTTGATGACGCAGCCCTCGGGGGCGAGGTTGCCCTTGAGGATGACGAGACCGCCGGTCGGCTTGAGTGCGTCCTTGGCGTCGAGGATGACCATCTGGCCGGGCTGCTCCGCGGCGTCGGCCGCTTCCTCGGCGATCGTGCGACCGGTGACGGTCATCACGTCGCCGTGCAGCTTGCCGGCGGCGAGCAGCTTCTGCGCGAGCACTGGCGTGCCACCGGCGCGGTCCCAGTCGAGCGCGACGTAGCGTCCACCCGGGCGGAGGTCGCCGATGAGCGGCGTCGCCTCGCTGATCGTGTCGAAGTCGTCGATGTCGAGCTCGATGCCGGCCTCGCGCGCGAGCGCGAGCAGGTGCAGCACGACGTTGGTGGAGCCGCCGGTCGAGGCGGCGCAGATGATGCCGTTCTCGAACGACTTGCGGGTGAGCAGGTCGCGGGGCAGCACGCCCTTGTTCAGCAGATCCATGACGAGGCGGCCAGTGCGCTCGCCGACGTTCTCCTTGCGGGAGTCGGTCGCGCCGACGGTGGCGGTGCCCATCGCGGAGATGCCCATGAACTCGAGCACCGTCGCCATCGTGTTGGCGGTGTACTGCGCGCCGCAGGCACCAGCGCCGGGGCAAGCGGCTGCCTCGAGCGCTGCGAGGCGCTCGTCGCTCATCTTGCCGGCGGCGTGCTGGCCGACGCCCTCGAAGACGTCCTGGACGGTGACGTCGTGACCTTCAAATGTGCCGGGGTCGATCGAACCCGAGTAGAGCACGAGACCGGGGAGGTTGAGGCGGGCGAGCGCCATAGCGCCGCCGGGGATGGTCTTGTCGCAGCCGACGATGATCACGGCGGCGTCGAAGGAGTAGCCGATGCCGCAGAGCTCGATCGAGTCAGCGATCACCTCGCGGCTGATGAGCGAGGCCTTCATGCCCTCGGTGCCCATCGAGATGCCGTCAGAGATGGAGACCGTGTTGACCTCCATCGGCGTGCCGCCCGCGGCGCGGATGCCGGCCATGACCTGCTGGGCGAGCATGCGCTGGCCGAGATTGCAGGGCATCGTGCCGATCCACTCGTGGGCGACCATGACGAGCGGCTTCTTCAAGTCGTCCGAGTTGAAGCCGGCAGCCTGGAAGTAGGAGCGCGCGGGGGCTCGACCGGGCCCATCGACAAGTGTGCGGCTGCGGTGGCGAGGGTCGAAGGCCATGGGGTGCTCCAAACACTGCAACACTGGGCAAAACGGACAGAACGACGCCGATGGTACCCGTTCCGCGCACAGGGACGCACGGGGCGTGCTCGCTGTCGGGCGACGCCTATAATCCGCCGAGGAAACTAGGAGGCACGGGTGTACCGGAAGATTCTGCTCACGAATGACGGCTCGGACGTCGCTGATCTGGCAATCAACCACGCGGCGACCGTCGCGAAGGGGGCCAACGCCCCGGTTGTGGTCGTGCAGGTGATCGACTCCGTCGGTCAGATGATGAGCCGCATGACCCCGATGATTGAGCCAATGCCGGCTGGCGAGCTCACTGTCGAGATCGCCGAGGAGGCCGTGGACGGCCAGCGCGGCGCTGCACAGGTGAACCTCGACCGCGTGAAGGCGTTGCTTGCTGCACAGGGCATCGCCAACGTCAGCACGACGATCGTCGAGGGCTCGGCGGGCGACGCCGTGCTCGAGGTGGCCAAGGCTGAGGGCGCGGACCTGATCGTGATGGCGACACACGGCCGCACTGGCCTCGGTCGCGCGCTGATGGGGTCGGTCGCCGACCACGTCGTGCGCAACTCGAAGAACGAGGCGGTCCTGCTGGTCCGGCCGGCTTCGAACTAACTCGAACCGCTCGCACTGAAGCAGAAGCCCCGCGTGAGCGGGGCTTCTGCGTGTCTGCGTTGGTGGGCTGGCTATTGGTTGCGGATGTCGTCCTCGGGGCCGGGGATCGGCAGGAGCAGGGAGTGGCCGTCGGAGCCGGGGCAGAAGTGCTGGCCGTCGGCCTCCATCGGCCGTGCGCAGAGTGGGCACTTCGGGCGGCCGGCGGAGACGGCATCGACGATCGAGCGCACGAGGCCGAACGCGCCGGCTCGGCTCATCTCCATGCGGAAGGTCGGAGTGTCGCCGCGGTCGAAGCCCTCCTGGTCGTCGGCGAGCAGGACGACTTTCGTCTCCTGGAAGTCGATGCCGAGGCGGACGAGCTGCATGTCGATGTCAGGGTTGAGGGTGAACGCGCCCATCTCAATTGCTCGCGGGATGGGGATGCCCCGTCCCGGTGCGCGCTCAGCGAGGAGCTGCGAGATGCCTCGACCGAGGGCAGCGAGCTGCTCTTTCTCGAGCCAAAGGGCCGCGTAGTTGGAGCCGGAGCGGGCGCGCACGCGGAAGGTGCGCTGACCGGGCTCTCCGATCGCCTCGGCATCGACGGCGTCCACCATGCCGAAGTCGATCACACGCGCGTCCTCTCGAGGTAGCGGGAGCCTAGGCAGCCGCCTCCACGTGGGTCAATCGTACCGCTCGCCGCCGGGTATGCTGTGGCCGCGTCGCGGGGCTGCGGCGCAGCGGATGGGGGACGCCGTGGCGAACAAGCTGGCCGGGGCAATCGCGGACATGTGGCGCGACGTAGATAGCTGCTTCGCGGACCTGAGCGACGCGGATGCGACCACGCAGCACAACGGCGGCTCGTCGTTCGCGTGGACGCTGCTGCACATCATTGGGTGGGCCGACGGGAACTACAACGTCCGCACTCGAGGCAAGGAGCGGCATCCGTTCCTGCTCGACCAGTTCAATCGCTTCCGCGAGACGCCGGGTGTTGCCGATGACTGGCCCGGCATCCAGCGTGCTGTCGCTGAGCTGCGCGCGGACGTGCAGGGCTGGCTCGAAGGCATGAGTGAGGACGAGCTCGCGGCAGCGATAGCGCCGGCGACCCGGACGCAGCCTGAGACACCACTCACGACGATCTTGTGGCGTGACCTGGCGCACACGCACTACCACCTGGGCGAGGTGGCGACGAAGCGTGACCAGATGGGGCAGCGCCGCAACGATTACCCCACCGCGTGGGAGCACGCGATCTAGCCGAGTGCTGGCAGGAGTGGCCTGATGGCCAACATCCTCGTCGTTGAAGACGACCCGACAATCCTCGAGACCGTGGCGTACAACCTGCGTCGCGAGGGGCACACCGTGACCACCGCGAGCGATGGCGCCTCGGGGCTGCGCGCCGCGCGCGAAGAAGGCGTTGACCTGATCGTGCTCGACCTGATGCTGCCGCGGATGTCGGGCATGGACATCTCGCGCATCGTTCGCGCAGAGCGCTCGGTGCCGATCATCATGCTCACCGCGCGTGACGAGGAGACAGACAAGATCGTCGGTCTCGAGGCAGGCGCGGACGACTACGTCACCAAGCCGTTCTCCATGCGGGAGCTGATCGCGCGCGTCAGTGCGCAGCTCCGCCGTGATCGCCTGTCGCGTGAGGCTGTGGAGCACGAGCAAGAAGGCGGCACTGAGCTGCGCGCCGGAGCGATCGTGCTCGATGCCGTCGCGCACGAGGTGCGCCTCGATGGCCATGCGCTCGCGATCCGGCCGAAGGAGTTCGACCTGCTCGAGTACCTCATGCGCCATCCCGGGCAGGCACTGACGCGCGAGCAGATCCTCGAGTCGGTGTGGGGCTACTCGTACGCCGGTGAGACACGGACGGTCGACGTCCACATCCGCTGGCTGCGCGAAAAGCTGGAGGCAGAGCCGGCGCATCCGCAGCACATCACCACGGTCCGAGGGCTCGGGTACAAGTTCGTCTCGTGAACTTCAGCGTGACCACTGTCGCGCGTGCGCTGATCGCCGCACTGATCCTCGCGGTGGTCGTGGTGTGGCTGCCGAGCGCGCTCGCAGCGATCTTCGTGGGCCTCGCCACCGTCGCGCTGGTGCTCGTCGCGGGCAGCTTCGAGGCGGGGGACCTCGCGTTCGATGACGACGCGGTGGAGTCGAGCCCGATCGATCTTGGGCGTGTGATCGCGCCGATGGCCGAGGGTGTGTTGCTGCTCGACGCGCGACATGCGGTCGTCGCTGCAAACGCAGCCGCCGGCCGGATCGTGAACCGCCCAACGGAGACGATGATTGGCTCGTCGCTGATCGTGGCGCTGCGGGACCACGAGTTGGCTGAGATTGTGCGCGCCTCGGCTGGTGAGCCGATGGCACTGCACCTCGCATCGTCTGGCCACGATGTTGTCGCGACGGCGACCGCCGTCGATGCCGGCCCGGTGCAGACGCTGCTCGTGCTCGAGGACGTGACGGAGCTCGAGCGAGCGCGGCGCGCACGGACGGAGCTCGTGGCCAACATGTCGCACGAGTTGCGCACGCCGGTCGCGGCGGCTCGCGCGCTGGCTGAGACGCTGCAGGCCGGCGTGGATGACCCCGAGGCAGCCGAGCGGTTCCATAACCGGCTGGTCGAGGAGATCGGGCGACTCGGCGAGATGGTGGAGCGACTGCTGCGCCTGTCTCGCCTCGAATCTGGGCGCGAGACGATGGAAGACGAGCTGCTGCAGCCGGCCGACCTGCTGAGCACCGCGATCGCTCGCATCGAGCCGCTGGCCGAGAGCCGCGGCCGGCGCGTTGCCGGGGTGATCGAGCAGCTACCGATTGTCCGTGGCGACCGCGAGCGGGTGCTTGAGGTGCTGTCCAACCTGATGGACAACGCGCTGCGCTTCTCGCCAGACGAGGGCGTGGTGACGGTGCGGGCGCTCGACAACGGTGAGGGCTTGGTGCAGTTCGAGGTGAGCGACGACGGCCCCGGCATCCGCCTGGACGAGCGGCAGAGGGTGTTTGAGCGGTTCTACACGGGCGACGTGGCGCGTGGCTTCGGGGCCGGCACGGGCCTCGGACTCTCGATCGCGCGGCACATCATCGAGCGGCTGGGTGGGCGGATCTGGGTCTCTGACCGGTCGCCGGGCGCCACGCTCTGCTTCACGCTGCCGCTGGCGGATGTACCCGCCGGGGATAGCCAGTTTCGCGTTCGTACCGTTAATCCTGCGTTTACCGGCTCCCCGGATGCTCCTCCTGCCTGAGAAGTGAGGGGCTGATGGCGGCAGTTGGCAACGAAGGTGTAGCGAAGCAGCTCACCAACAAAGTGCGCGTCGGTGACTGGGCGTTCGTCGCCACCGTGACCGCGGCCGCAACGATCACCCTGCTCGTGACGATCGGTCTGTTCTGGGAGCTCGGGGTGAATGCATACCCCGCCTTCGCCCACAACGGCGGTCTCGCCTTCATCTGGAACCTGACCTGGGACCCGCCTCGCGAGGTGTTTGGGGCCGGGACGTTCATCGTCGGCACGCTCATCACCTCAATCGCCTCGCTGATCGTCGCGACGATCGTCGCGGTGCTGGTCGCGGTCTACCTCGTGGAGATCGCGCCGCCGTACATCGCGCGTCCGATCTCCACCGCGGTCGAGTTGCTCGCCGCGGTGCCGAGCGTGGTCTACGGCCTCTGGGGCGTGTTCGTCCTCGGCATCTTCATTCGCGACACGGGCGGCCCGGCAATCGTGAAGACGCTGGGCTGGATTCCGCTCTTCAACGGTGTGCCGCTCATCACCGGCATGTTCTCCGCGGTCCTGATCCTCAGCGTGATGATTCTCCCGACGATCATGGCAGTCTCGCGCGACGTCATCGCTGCGGTGCCACGCAATCAGCGCGAGGGCATCCTGGCGATGGGTGCGACGCGCTGGGAGATGATCCAACTGACGGTGCTGCCGTACGCCCGATCGGGTGTGCTGGGCGCTTCGATTCTCGGGCTCGCGCGCGCGGTCGGTGAGACGCTGGCGGTAACGCTGGTGATCGGCAACCGCGTCGCCATCCCGACGAACATCTTCGCGCCGGGCTACACGATGGCGAGCGCCATCGCGAACCAGTTCACCGAAGTCGAGAACAACATGCACCGCGCGTCGCTGCTTGAGGTGGCGCTGGTGCTGCTCGTGATCACGTTCATCATCAATGCCGTTGCGCGCTTCCTCGTGTGGCGAGTAACCGGCGGTGTGCGAGTGGCGGTGCAGGAGTAATGGCAGCAGCAACAGGTTGGGCGTCGGATCACGA
>QWQU01000012.1 GCA_003670735.1 Chloroflexota bacterium
TAGGAACGGCACGACCTCGAGTTTCCGCACAAGTCGTATGAGGGATAGTCATGCCGGACGTTGAGATTGTTGACCTGCCCGCGCTGCGCGTTGGCGTGCTGCAGGGCTACCTCGTGCAGGCGATGGAGACGTGGCAGCGCTTCGGCGAGCTGGTCGACCACACGAACATTGACAACGAGCCGGGCGTCGCGCGAGCGGCGATCCTCCCGTCCGATGTGATCCGAGGCCAGGTGAGTGGCCCGCCGGACCGCGTCCCCTACAACGCTGCGCTCGTGGCGCCCGCCGGGATCGCGCTGCCTGCTGGCCTCACCGAAGACTCGGTGCCCGCCGGGCGGTACGCGCGCATGCGCTACGTCGGCCCGTACGAAGGCCTCGCCGGTGCGTGGCGCGAGTTCACGCAGGACTGGCTGCCCACGAGCGGGCACACAGTGGGCAATGGCGTCTGCTTCGAGGTCTACCACGACCGCCCGGACACGGTCGCTGACGCGCAGTACCGCACGGACCTGCACATCCCCATGGCGTAGCTCGGGCTAGAGTCCCGCGATCGCTTCTCGCAGTGCGAGCAGGCTCGAGATACGCGGGACGCCCTCGACGTCTGGCTCTTCGGTGCCGCGGCGGTCGATGTGCACCGCCGGCATGCCTGCCGCGACCGCGCCGGTGATGTCGCGCCGCACGCTGTCTCCGACCATCACGCACGAGTCGATCTCGACACCGAGGGCCTGGGCCGTGTGCACGAACGCGCGCGGGTCCGGCTTCCCCAGTCCGATCTCGGCGGAGATCAGCACGGTGGTCGCCTCGAAGTACGGATCGAGCAGCGACGCCGTGAGCTTCGCGCGCTGCAAGTCCGACGGGCCATTGGTGAGCACCGCGAGCCGATAGCCACCGAGGTCATCGAGGCACGGATGCACGTCCTCGAACGCGGCATGGTGCTGCCCGACCTGTGCCATCAGCGATGCCACGAGTGCGTCCGTGTGCATCGCGTCGAGCGTGAGGTTGGTCAGTGCGTTGCTCCAGGCCTGCTGGCGGTACGCCGGTAGCTGTTCGTGCAGGCCTCGCAGCATCGGTGCGTCGCCCAGTGCATCGGTGAACAGCCACGACGGTGAGCCGAGACCGAGCGCATCGCAGTGCGCATACCACTCTGTCGCGCGCCACAGCTCCTGCGCGCTGCGAATCACTGCCTGCTCGATCTCACGAGCCGGCACCGTGAAGCCGTCGCACACCACATCGAACGCCGCGTCCCAGAACGCGCGCTCCGGCACCAGCGTGTCGTCGAGGTCAAAGACGATGGTCGAGATCGTCACGCGACTACGCCCGCACTGCGCAGCACCTCGATCGCGGTGGTGAGGTCGGCGTCCGGCTCGTGCTGGTCGATCTCGAGCGTGCGCGCGGCATGCGCCGGCAACCTCGAGGCGAGCCATGCGAAGTCCACGCTGCCGTTGCCCGGCGCACGGTGGTCGATCAGCTCGCGCACGTCGTGCAGGTGTGCGCCGATCAGCCGCTCGCCGAGCAACTCGAACCACGCGTCGATGTCGGTGAGGCCGAGCCGGTCGTGCACGACGCAGTGACCGACGTCATGCCAGTAACCAACGACCGAGGCGTCGTACTCCGCGAGCAGCGGCGCGAGCTCGTGCGGCAGCGGGAACTCGTGGTAGAGCAGGCGGGACTCGATGCCGAGCGCAACGCCTCGAGGTGCTGCGTACGCAGCCAGCTCAGCGAGCGAGCGGCGCGCGGCCTCGATGTGCGGTGGGGCGAGCGCGGCCCGCGCGCTGACGGTGGCATCGAGCAGGTGCGCGTACTCGTCGCGCCGCGCGTCACGCTCGGGCCACAGCGCCTTCAGTTGGCGCTCCTCCTCGAGCTGCCCCGTGCCGACATGTCCGAGGTGGACCACGACGGCTGGCGCGCCTGCCTCGACGGCAAGGTCGATCGAGCGCTGCGTGTACTGCACGGCGAGCGCGCGCTCCGCCTCGTCGGTGCCGGCGAGGTTGAGGTCGCGGTTCCAGCCGCGCGTCGGATGCTGCTCCAGCGGCGCGGGCGCGTGAATCGACGCGACCGGCAGCACGTGCCCGTCGATGATCGTGCGCGCCATCTGCGCGTCCATCGAGTGATTGATCTCGACAGCCTCGTACCCGAGGTCGCGCGCGCGCTCCATGAAAGCGTGGATGTCGTGCTCGAAGCGCGGCTGCATCGCCCACATCGTGGAGAGTGCGATCGGCGGCCGTGTGCTGTCGTTCGAGGTCATGCGCCGAGCGTACGCGCTCGCCACGCCTCGTGCAGGGGACGCTAGTGGAGCTGGATCAGCATGCGCGTGGTGGCCAGCAGCGTGAGCACGCAGGCGGCGACGTTGAGCCAGGCCAGGATGCCGAACAGCCTCGTCGGCTGCGTCTCGCCTCGTGCGAGCAGGCGCGGTGCGAGCCAGAAGCGCAGGGCGATGCTGAGGCCGACCGTGGCGAAGACCCAGATGTGCTTGATGAACAGCGCCATGCCGTAGGTCGTCGTGTTGCGCAGCTTCTCGAGCGTCTCGATCGAGTCCACCGGCACGAACGGGTTGTCCATCGTCTGGCGAATGCCTGTGACAAAGATGATCAGCAGCAGCACCAGCGTCGGGATACGCAGCGACGCCGCGAATCGCAGCGGTGCCTGCGCGACGAGGAACCTCGGAGACGCCAGCGCTGCCTCAGCCGAGGCGAACACGATCCATGCCACCACCACGGGCACATGAATCAGCAGCGAGATCAGCGTCAGCGTCTCCGGGGTCATCACCACTCCTCGAATCAGCGGGCTGGGCTAGCTCTTGGTGACGGTCAGCGTACCGGTCTGGCCCTTGTCCTCGTGACCCTGGATCACGCAGACGAACTTGTAGGTGCCGGCTTCGGCGAGGCTGATCTTCAGGTCAGCTGACGTGCCGGGCTGAATGCGGTCGCTGCGGAACACCTCGGTGCCGGCGGCGTTCTTGATGGTGAACGTGTGCGGGCGCTGGTTGCCGGTCTTGTTCTCGAACTTCACCTGCGTGTCGCCGGTCTTGAAGGTCAGCGTGGACGGGTTGTACTCGTACTTCGCGTCGGTGATCTCGACCGCGGTGACGGAGACGGCCGCGGCAGCGGGCGCGCTCGTCGCGGCGGCGGTGGCCGCAGTTGTGGCGGCCGAGGTTGCTGCAGGGGTGCTCGACGCCGCAGGGGCGCTGCTACCGCAGGCGATGGTCAGCACCGCCGAGGCGAGGCCAGCGATCAGGAGTGTGGACTTCAACATGTGAGACGCATCCATTCGTGCCGCGTGGGGGCGGGGTATGGATGCTGTACGCGCGTCAGAGCCACCTCGGATCTCCCGAGGTGGCTCGATGGTTACGAGATGACGCGTTACCTGCCGGCGGCGATCAGTGTGCCGAGCTCGACCTTCAGGCGGTCGAGGACGGTCTCGTACGGGAAGGCGCCCAGCTCTTCCTCGCCGCGCTTCAGGTTCACGGCGGCCGGCCCGCACCACAGGCCCAGGTCGGCGTCGTCGGTCTCGCCCGGCCCGTTTACGCGGCAGCCCATCACGGCGATCGTGATCTTGTGCTCCTGCGCGTAGGCCGTGACCTGCTTCAGCTCCTGTGCGAGCTCGATGAACTTCATGTTCTCGACGCGCGAGCATGAGGGGCAGCTGATGATGTTCAGGCCCTCGCCGAAGTTGGGCGGGACACTGCGGAAGCGACCAGCAGCAATGTCGCTGATGATCTCGCGGCCCGCGGCGATCTCCATGCCCTTGTCGTCGAACGGCACGGTCAGCGACACGCGAATCGTGTCGCCGATGCCCTGCGCGATCAGCTGCTCGAACGCGATGCGCGTCTTGATGATGCCGTCGGGCGGCATCCCCGCCTCGGTCACACCGAGGTGCAGCGGGACGTCCGGGCGCTGTTCCGCGAAGCGGCGGTTGCCGTCCACGACCTTGCGCCAGTCGCTGTCCTTCATCGAGACGATGTACCGCGAGAATCCAAGGTCATCGAGGATCGCGCAGTGCTCCAGCGCGCTCGCGACCATCGCGCCGACGTCGTCGTCCTCGAACTTCGCGGCCATCACCGGGTCCACGGAGCCACAGTTCACGCCGACGCGCAGCGCGATGTCGTTCTGCACGGCGATGTCAGCGATGAACGCGACCTTCTCGCGCACTGACTTCTCGCGCTCGTGGTGGTAGAGGTGGCCGGGGTTGTAGCGAATCTTGTCCACGTGCGGCGCGACGAACTCCGCGAGGCGGTAGTTCTCCTGCAGGTCCACCGAGAGCGGGATGCCGAGGTCGCGCGTGCGCGCTCGCACCTCCGCAAGGGCGTCCACGTCCTTGCGCGAGTCCACCGCAATGCGCACGAGGTCGGCGCCGGCGGCGGCAATCAACTGGACCTGGCGGACGGTCGCCTCGATGTCCTGGGTCTTGGTGGCAGCCATGGACTGCACGGCGATGGGTGCCCCGCCGCCGATGGTGATGCGCCCCACCTGCACGGCGCGAGTCTTGTTCCTCGGCCGCTGGTCCACAAACGAGACGTTGGTCATGGCTACCCCCTACGTGCCCTCGAGGATCGCACGCGGAGGTTAACGGGCGCTAGTGGGCGGGCTTAGGGCATCGGAAGTTCGAGAATCGGTGCCCCAAAACGAATGGGGCGTAACTGGGGCGGGAGCGCTCGTTCGCGAAGCCTCTTTTCGGGCTGCCTGCCGGCTTCCGCTGGCGTTGAACAGTACTCGGTGTTGTCGGACACGCACCATCCGAGGGTGAGCCAGTGCGCGTCCTCGATCACGATTTCGTCAGCTGACGTTTGCCGTGTCGAGAAGAAGTCCAGCGATCGATTGCTCACGTGACCCCAGAGCCCTTCGCCGGTCCTGGCGTACTCACCAAAGTTGTCCGTGAACATCGGTGTGCGGTTATCGATGGGTGCCGGTGGTTCGTAGGGAAGGATTCGGTAGTGCGGTGACAATGGCGATCGAACCGAAAACGCGCTGATTCGGCCGTCTATCTGACGAACCAGCCAAACTTCGACGTCATTGGAGAGCGTGTAGCGTTTCGCGAGCAGGTTGGACGGCAGACTTAACTTCACTTCGAGTGGTATTTCTGAGCGTGGTGTACCAAAACTTCCGATCGCACCAGCCGTAATGAAGACTAGTGCCAGCACGGCCACACCGAGCGCGAGTCGCTGCCACATCGCCACGCGCATGCGGCGATCGGGAGGCGCGATAGTCACCGCTGCTCTTTCGGTACCCACACGTTCGCGCGGACGTTCTGCGCCGCCAGCGTCACGGTCTCCTCGACACGCTTCGCTCGAGTCTCGGGGCGCTTGGCCGAGGTGATCCAGTACGCGATGCGCCGCCGCTCGCCCCCGGGGAACGCGTCCCAATACTTCCGAGCCAGCTTGTTCCGCTTCAGCGCCGCGACCAGGTCCTCTGGCTCGATGTTCGCGTCGATCGCCGTCAGCGCGTCCCACGATCCGTTGGCCTGCGCCAGCTCGATTGCTGCGAGGCCTGCCGGGCGCATCTTCCCCGACGCGATCAGCACCGCCACGCGCGCCTTGTTCGAGGCCGCCCAGATGCTTCGAGGCTTGCGCGGCGTGTAGAGCAGCGCGTGCCGCTCCTCGTCGATGCGCAGCGGGCGGCTATCGATCCAGCCGAAGCACAGCGCCTCCTGGACGATCTCCTCGTACGGCACGGAGACGCCGGAAGCGCCCTTCTTGAACGAGACGATCCAGACACCGGGCGCCGAGGTGTGATGCTTCGTCAGCCAGCGTCGCCACTCGGCGCGCGTCGCCGGTTGCAGGCGCTCGTACGCGTCGGACGCCGGCACTACGCGCGCTCCAGCGCCACGAGCTGAATCTCGCGCTCCGTCCCGGCCTGGTACTTCTCGAGGAATGAGAACGGCCCGCGCGACAGTTCGAGCAGGCGCGCGCGGTCGTCACCGCTCGTGACCGTGGCCGTCGCCTCGAACGTGTCGGGGCCGCACTCGACGGTCACCGCGGGCTGCGCGAGCAGGTTGTAGTACCAGCCGGGGTGCGAGTCGTACCCGTGGTTCGAGGCTGCCACGATGATCCGCTCACCGTCACGGAAGAACAGCAGTGGATTCGTGCGGAGCTGCCCGCTCTTCGCGCCGACCGTCGTCAGCAGGATCATGCGTGGGTTGCCGTTCGCGCGGAACGCCGCGATTGCCTCGGCGTTCTGGGCGGCATCGGGATGCTCGTTCGAGTTCGTCATGGGGCGTGCTCCCTGCAAGCGAAGCGCGCATGAATGCGCGAGCGCGGATAGTAGCGCTTGCCACTGTCGAACGATGGAACGAGCACACGTCGAATCGTCCGAGCTGGCCTCCGTCGGCTACGACGAACCCCACCACGTACTTGAGGTCGAGTTCGTGGCGGGCGGCGTGTATCGCTACGGCGGCGTGCCCGCCTCGACGTACCGCGAGCTGATGGCCGCGGACTCGCTCGGCCGCTACTTCAACACGCACATCCGAGGTCACTACCTCTACGCTAAGACCGACTGAGCGCTAGCGGTTGCGGAGCGCCGTGATCAACTCGCTCTTGCGCATGTGGCTGCGCCCGGCGATGCCGCGTTCCTTCGCAATGTTGTAGAGCTCATCCCGCGACCGCTCATCGAGGCTGGTGTTGGGGTTGCCGGTGCCCTGTGTGCGCACGTTGGGCGTGCGGCCCTCAAGTCGACGCTCCTTGTTCACCGTGCGCGCCGCGATCTCCTTGGCCTTGGCGAGCGGGCGTCCGCGCTCCTGCTCGCTTTCCTTGACGTGCTCGTACTGACGTTCATCCTTGGCTGACCAGGCGCGGCGTGGCATGACGTGCCTCCTCGATGCGTCGTGCGTGATGCGAGGCAGGCTATCGAGGCACGCGCTACGAAAGCGCTACAACGCGGCGAGGAGCACTCGCCGCGTTGTAGAAGTCGAACCGAAAGGCTGGGCCTAGACCGCCCACGGCGGTTACTTGAAGAGCGAGTCGCCGTTCACGATCCGCGTGATGTCGCTGAACGTCACGACGACCGCCAGCGTGATGAAGAGCACGAAGCCCACGAGGTGCACCATTGCCTCGCGCTCCGGCGCGATGCGGCGACCGCGACGCAGCACCTCGATCACCACGAACAGCGCGCGGCCACCGTCGAGCATGGGCAGCGGCAGCAAGTTCATGATCCCGAGGTTGATTGACAGCAGCGCCGCCAGCTCGAGCAGCGGCGAGAGGCCGCCCTCGCGCGCGACTTCGCCGGTGGTCTGGGCGATCGCGACCGGGCCGGCGACCTGCGGACGCACGCCGCCCTTCACCCACGAGAGCACTTCGTTGCGCGCGAGCACCATCGTGTCCCACGTCGACTGCGCACCGAGCGGCAGCGACTGCCAGGGCGGGAGCGCCTGCATCTCGGTGAACGAGTTCTGCGCGGCGATCTGGATGCCGGTCGGGCCCTGGCCCGCGGGCGGCGCCCACCTCGGTGTGACGTGCAGCGTGAGGTCCTCGTTGCCGCGGCGAATCTGCATCGCGGTCTCGTGACCGGTGTTGAGGCGGATCAGGCGGCCGGCGTCGATCACGTTCTTCGACTCGCGCCCGCCGACGCTGAGGATGATGTCGCCGCTCTTCAGGCCGGCGGCCTGCGCCGGGGTGTCAGCCGAGACCGCCGAGACCGTGGCGCGGCCCGTGGGCACTTCGTGCGGCACGGTGAAGGCGAAGGCGAACAGCACGACCGGCAGGATCAGGTTCATCACCGAGCCAGCCGCGAGCACGACGAGGCGCTGCCACGCTGGCTTGCTCGCGAGTGACCTCGGAGCAGTCGGGTCTTCCTCGCCCAGCAGGCGCACGAAGCCGCCCAGCGGGAGCCAGTTCAGGGTGTACTCGGTCTCACCGAAGCGCTTGCCGAAGATGCGTGGCGGGAAGCCGACGCCGAACTCCAGCACGTGCACACCGAACATCTTCGCCGTGAAGAAGTGCGCGAGCTCGTGCGCGACGACGAGGCTGACGAGGATGATCACGAACAGCAGCGCCGAGGTCGTGGCGCTGCGCGCGAAGACGAACGCGAGCCCGATCGCGACGATCACGAGGGCGGCCGTGGTCAGTCCACGCGCCATCGAAATCTCGGACTGCTCCGGCTCGGGCTGAGGTTCCGGGTGGTCGGCGTATTGGTTCATCGTGCTCCCGCCGCGACAGCATCGTCGACGTACTGGTGTCCCCACGACTCCGCTGCCAGGAGATCGTCGAGACTCGGTTCGCGGGTGGGGCGGTGCTCAGCGAGCACGCGCTCCAGGAACCGCGCGATGTCAGTGAACTTGCAGCGACCGGCGAGGAAGTGTTCCACGGCGGCCTCGTCGGCTCCGGAGAGCGCGGCTGCCGAGGTGTCATCTCGACGGCCGGCCTCCAGTGCGACGCGGAGCGCCGGGTAGCGTGCCTCGTCCACAGTGCCGAAGTGCAGTGCACCACGCGCGGCAAGATCGAGCGGTGGGATTGCGGGGACAGCCCCGCGCTCGGGGTACGTGAGGGCGCATTGAATCGGGAGCCGCATGTCCGGCTCGCCGAGCTGTGCCTTCACGGAGCCGTCGGTGTACGTGACCAGTGAATGCACCACGCTCTCGCGGTGCTGGAGGATGTCGATCCGGTCGAGCGGAATGTCGAAGAGCCAGCGCGCCTCGATCGCTTCCATGCCCTTGTTGAACAGCGTGGCGCTGTCGATCGTGACCTTCGGGCCCATGCGCCAGGTCGGGTGCTGCAGCGCCTGCTCGGGCGTCACGCGGTCGAGTGCGTCGAGGTCGTAGTCGCGGAACGCGCCGCCGGAGGCTGTCAGCGTGAGGCGTGCGATCGCCTCGGGCGCCTCGCCCCACAGGCACTGCCAGATCGCGGAGTGCTCGGAGTCCACCGGCCGCAGCGAGCCGCCGACGCTCAGCGCCGCGCGCACCGCGTGCCCGCCGACGACGAGCACTTCCTTATTCGCGAGTGCGACGTCCTTGCCGGCTGCGAGCGCCGCCAGCGTGGGCTCGAGCCCCGCGCGACCGCTCGTGGCGACCAGCACGACATCGACGTCGGGACGCGCCGCCATTTCGGGCATCGTCTGCCACATGTCGTGGCCAACCACAGAGGCGAGCAGGTCAGCGTCGTGGCCGGGCTGTGCCCACAGGGCGTCGGGGCGGAACTCCTCGGCCTGTCGTTCGAGGCGTGCGACGTTCGTGCCGGCTGCGAGGGCGACCACGCGGAAGCGCTCCGGCATCGCGCGCACGACATCAAGCGTCTGCTCGCCGATCGAGCCAGTAGAGCCAAGGATCGCGAGTCGAATTACCGAGTCAGCCACAGGATCCAGTATAGGCACGGGCCTACGACGAGCAGCGAATCGAGGCGATCGAGCATGCCGCCATGACCCGGCAGCAAGCGTGAGATGTCCTTCACGCCCATGCGGCGCTTCAGTGCGGACTCGATCAGGTCGCCGGCGATGCCCGCGAGTGGGAGCACCGCTGCGAGTAGCACGATCACCGGCCATGGCCGCGACACGCCGAGCAGGTCCGGCAGCACCGTCAGGACGATCGCGCCGGCGAGCACACCGCCGAAGAAGCCTTCCCACGTCTTGGTAGGTGAGATCGATCGCCACAGGATGTGGCGTCCGATCAGCCGTCCGGTCGCGTACGCGCCGGTGTCCGTGGCGAAGGTCACGAGCAGGAGCACGGTCACCCAGCCCTGGCCGCCCGGCAGGTTCCGAGTCAGGAGCCAGTGCGCACCCAGCACGCCCGTGTAGAGCACGCCCGCGAGCCACCACGCGCCCGTGGGCGACTCCACGCTGGGATCGACCCAGAGCAGCATGCTCACGGCTAAGGCCGTGACACCCACGAGGCCGAGCACCGACCACCACGGCACGAACAGCGTGCGCAGCGTGACCGCGAGCAGTGCCGCAAAGGCTGCACTGGCGATCACCGCGGTCAGCGACGGCCGTGAGGGGATCGCGCGAATGAATTCGGCCGCGCCGATCGCAATGATGATGGTGATGCCGACGGTGAAGATGCGCTCCGGCGCGTAGAACAGTGCCGCCAGGATCGGAAGCCCGATTGCGGTGACGGCTGCGCGCTGGGCAAACACCTACTCGGCCGCGCCGTTGTCCTCTGGCACGAGTCCGAAGCGGCGGCGCCTGCGGCTGAACTCGACCAGCGCTGCGTCTACCTCGGGCACGCCGAAGTCCGGCCACGCGGTGGCCGTGAAGTGGTACTCGCAGTAGGCGGCCTGCCAGACCAGGAAGTTGGAGATGCGGCGCTCGCCGCCGGTGCGAATCAACAGGTCAGGGTCAGGCAGCGCGCCCGTCGTGAGGTGCGCCGAGATTGACTCCTCGGTGATCTCCTCGGCCGTCGCGCCCTCAGCGATCAGCGCGCGCACGGCAGCGACGATGTCGGCGCGCCCGCCGTAGTTGAACGCGAGGTTCACGGTCATGCGCGTGTTGTCGCGCGTGCGCTCGACAGCCTTGCGGATGCGCTTGGCGAGGCCAGAGGGCACGCCATCGATGTCGCCGAGGTGTTGGAGTCGGATGCCGGCGTCGTGCAGCGCCTCGAGGTCGCGGTCGATGAACCGCGTCGCGAGCCGCATGATCGCCTCAACCTCAGCTCGAGGTCGGCCCCAGTTTTCGGTGGAGAACGCGAACAGCGTCAGGATCTCGACGCCGTGCTCGCCAAAGCGCTCGATCACTGTGCGCAGGTTCTCGGCGCCGGCGCGGTGGCCTTCCTGCCGCGAGAGGCTGCGAGACTCAGCCCAGCGCCCGTTGCCATCCATGATCACCGCAACGTGCCGAGGCAGCGTGCGGACACGTGGCAGCGGAATCGGGGACGGCTGAGCGGTCAGAACCACAGCGACCGCCCTGCTAAACGTCCATCAGGTCGCGCTCTTTGGCGCGGGTGAGCGCCTCGACGCGTTCCATGTGCTGTTGGGTGAGCTTCTCGACGGCCTCGCCGGCGTTGTGCTCGTCGTCCTCGGTGATCTCCGCGGCGCGCTGCGACTTCTTCAGCTCGTCCAGCGCGTGCCGTCGCACGTTGCGTACCGCGACGCGCGACTCCTCGGACTTCTGGTTCACCTGCTTCACGAGGTCCTTGCGGCGCTGCTCGTTCAATGGAGGAATCGGCAGCCGAATGATGTTGCCGTCGTTGGAGGGGTTGATGCCCAGGTCGCTGATCTGGATCGCCTTCATGATCGACTGCATGGCCGCCTTGTCCCAGGGCGTCACCGTGATCAGCTGCGCCTCAGGCGCGGCCAGTGTGGCGAGCTGGTTGAGCGGCATCGACTGGCCGTAATGCGAGACGTGGAGGTGCTCGACGAGCGCCGTGCTCGCGCGGCCAGTGCGAATCGTGTCGAGTGTGTTCGAGTACGCCGTGACCGCTTTATCCATGCGGTCTTCGCAGTCGAGCAGGATCTCTTCGGTCATCTCGCGTCCTCAGCCTGCTAGGTGGCGGGCCGCCCGGGGCGCTGTGGGATGCGCGCGCAGGCTCGTTCGTTCCTCCGAGACGATACCGTAGCCGCCCACTCTCATCGAGTCAGGCGGCTGCGGTGTGTCCAGCAGGGGTTACGAGCCGGTCTGACCGAGCTCGAAGCGGGTGAACCGAGCGACGCGGATGTTCTCGCCAGTGCTGGCGATCACGTCCTGCATCAGCTGCTGGATGGTCTTGCCACTGTCCTTGATGAAGGGCTGGGTCAGCAGCGCGTTGGCAGCCTGACCGCCGATGGCGTCCGCGGGCACGTCCTCCGGCATGAGGCCGGCCGGGTTCATCGCCGCGACCTGCATCGCGATGTCGCGAGCCAGCGTCTGGAACGCCTCCGTGCGAGCGACGAAGTCGGTTTCGCAGTTCACCTCGACCAGCGCGCCGATGCGGCCCTGGTTGTGGATGTAGGAGATGACCGTGCCCTGGTTGGTCTCGCGGTCAGAGCGCTTGGCCGCCGAGGCGATACCGCGCTCGCGGAGCAGCAGGCGGGCCTTGTCGAAGTCGCCGCCGGCCTCGTCCAGGGCGCGCTTGGCGTCCATGACACCGGCGCCAGTCTCTTCGCGCAGTCGGCGCACGTCATCAACGGTGACCATCTGAAGTCTCCTTGGGGCTAATCGGTCGTGAAGTGGGGCCGCCCGGCACGTGCCGGGCGGGCGTCTATCGGTAGGTAGTTACTCGGCGACAGCCGCGGTTGCGGCCTCGGTCGCCTGCTGCTCGACCTCGCCGTACGCCTGGCCCTCAAGGACTGCGTCGGCGATGCGGCCAGCGATCAGCTGGATCGAGCGGATCGCGTCGTCGTTGGCTGGGATCGGGTACGTGATCTTGTCCGGGTTCGCGTCGGTGTCGCACATCGCCACGATCGGGATGTGCATCGAGTTCGCCTCTTCGACGGCGATCGACTCGATAGTCGGGTCGACGATGAAGAGCAGGCCCGGCAGGCGCTCCATGTTACGGAGGCCGCCGAAGGAGCGCTCCATGCGCTCGAACTCCTTGGAGAGGAGCAGGCGCTCCTTCTTGGTCATGCGAGCGTCTTCGCCGAGGCTCGCGCGAGCCTCGAGCTCCTTGAAGTAGGCGATGCGGCGGTTGATCGTCATCCAGTTGGACAACGTGCCACCCAGCCAGCGCGTGTTCACGTAGGGCATGTTGGCGCGGTCGGACTCCTGACGGAGCACTTCACGAGCCTGCTTCTTGGTGCCGACGAACAGCACCTGCTGGCCGGACGACGAGACTGCACGCACCTGCTGCAGCGCTACGTCGAGGGCGGGGACGGTCTTGGCGAGGTCCAGGATGTGGATCCCGTGGCGCTCCGTGAAGATGAACGGGCGCATGCGCGGGTTCCACCGACGGGTCTGGTGACCGAAGTGAACTCCGGCCTCCAACATCTGACGCATCGAAACACCAGCAGCCATCGAACACTCCTCCATCCCGCGTCGCGCGGGGGGTTCCTCGCTCAGCCCATCGGGCCGCGTGGTGAGCTCGTTCCCGTCGTGACGGGTTCCCCGAGTAGGGGCGCCAAGTATAGGCGGCGCGCCAGCGAAGAGGCCAGAGGGCCGCTCCCGGGCCACCGCTCGCGTTGCCGATGGCGAAATCCGCTGCCACACTGGCCCGCACTGAGCTGCAGTGCATCAAATCAGGCGCGCGCCGGCGGGAGTTCCGCCGTGGTGCGCGCCGTCCGAGGAGGCGTCCGTGCCCCGATACGACTACCAGTGCGAGGCAGGGCACCGCTACGAGAAGCAGGAGTCGTTCGGCTCCCCGCCGGAGCAGCCCTGCGAGAAGTGCGGCAAGCCGGCCCATCGCCTCTTCGGCGCCCCTTCGATCGTCTTCAAGGGCTCCGGTTGGTACTCCACCGACAGCCAGCGCACCGTCCGCCCCGGCGTCGGCACCAAGCGCGACGGCGGCGACTCGGCAGACTCGAGCAGCGACGACAGCGGTTCGAGCGCCGACGAAGGCAGCGCAGACGCGCCCAAGTCGGTCGTCGCCCGCGCCTCGATCTCCCGGGCCGCGGCGAAGTCCACGAAGGTCGCGGCCACGCGGTCGGCCAAGGGCGGCGCTCGCACCACCGCGACAAGGAAGCCCGCCGCCAAGCCAGCCGCGAAGGCGACCAAGCCTGCGGCCAAGAAGACCACTGCGCGCCCGGCTGCGAAGGCTGCTTCGAAGCCCGCGGCGAAGAAGGTCGCCTCGAAGCCTGTCGCCAAGAAGGCTGCTGCGACTCGCCCGACCGCCAGGCCTGCTGCGAAGAAGGCGACCGCGACTCGTACCGCGAAGGCGACAAAGCCGGTCGCGAAGAAGACGACCACAACTCGGGCTACGAAGCCGGTGGCCAAGAAGGCGGTCGCGAAGCGTGCCGTCGCCAAGCCCGCGCCGAAGCGCGTTGCGGCGCGCCCGACCGCGAAGCCAACCGCCAAAAAGGCAACGGCCAGGAAGCCCGTGGCGAAGCGGCCCGCAGCCAAGAAGGCGACCGCTCGCCGCTAGATGCGAGCCGTCCTGCAGCGCGTCACCAGTGCGAGCGTCCACGTCGATGGCGCGCTCGTCGGTGCGATCGGGCCTGGCCTGCTGATCTACGTCGGCGTCGCTGAGGGCGATGGTGCGAGCGAGGCCGACTGGCTCGCGAAGCGCATCGCTGAGTTGCGGCTGTTCCCTGAATCAACGTCCGAGGGTGCGCGCAGCATGGAGCGCTCGCTGATCGACAGCGGTGGCGCGGCGCTCGTGATCTCGCAGTTCACATTGCTGGCCGACACGAAGAAGGGGCGTCGTCCCTCGTTCTTCGCGGCCGCTGCGCCTGATCTCGCGGCACCGCTCGTCGACGCCGTGGTCGCGGGCCTGCGCGCGCAGGGCATCGAGGTCGCCACAGGGCGCTTCGGCGCGCACATGCAGGTCGAGAGCGTGAACGACGGCCCTGTGACCATCACCTTGGACAATGCAGCTCGCTAGACACCGACTCCGTCGAGGAACAACGCCGAGCCGTTCGCGACCGCGTTCTGCACGCGGTCCGCAGTCATCTGCGCGTTCGTGTCGTTCGAGGTGTCGATCACCGCGCCGGGCAGCGAGCCGGCCTGGGCCTCGCGCATGAACTCGATGTGCAGTGCCTGCACACGGTCCGGGATGCTCGCGCTGCGGCCACGATCGCGGTCGAGCGCCACGTCGATGCTCGGCAGCAGCGTCACAAAATGCACCGGTGCGCCCAGGTCACCCGCGAACATGCGGTACATGTCCACGACCGGTCCATACACGATGTCATCGATCACCACCGCATAGCGCGAGGACACTGCCTCACGCGTGATCGCGAGTGCGTTGCGCACGGCCAACTCGCGCTGCTCGGCGGACTGTGCGTCCTCGGCCCATGGGTGACGGTAGCCGGCACGCACGAAGTGCCGCAGCACATCGACGTCCACGTGCAGCATGCGGTCGAAGCGCTCGCACAGCGCCTCGGCGACGCTCGACTTGCCCGCACCTGCCGGGCCCGTCACGACGATCACCTGCTGCGCCACTACTGCGCCTCGATCTCGAGTGAAATGTCGAGCGCGGGCGCGGAGTGCGTGAGCGCGCCGACCGACACGAGGTGTACGCCGGTCGCAGCCACGTCGCGGATCGACTGCTCGTTCACGCCACCGGAGGCCTCGAAGAGGATGCCGGCCGGTGCATCAGCGACGACCGCGCGCATCTGCTCGGGCGTCATGTTGTCGAGCAGGATCACGTCAGCGCCGGCCTGCATCGCGAGCAGTGCCATCGCCGCGTCAGTCACCTCGATCTCCACCTTCAACAGGTGCGAGGAAGCCATGCGCGCGTCGGCGACGATCTCGGCGATCGAGAGGCCGCGCTTCATCGCCGCGGCGATGTGGTTGTCCTTGATCAGCACGCCGTCTTCCAGCGTGTTGCGGTGATTCTTCGCGCCGCCGACGCGCACCGCGTAGCGCTCCAGCTCGCGCAGACCGGGCGTGGTCTTGCGCGTGTCCACGACCTGCGCCGACCCGCCCTCTGCCGCGCGCATCACCATCCGTCGCGACATCGAGGCGATGCCCGACATGCGCTGCAGCAGGTTCAGTGCCACGCGCTCACTCGACAGGATTGCTGCGAGCGGGCCGCTGACCTCGGCCGCGATCTGACCGGGCTCGAGCACCGAGCCGTCGGGCGCGAGGATGTCGAGCTCGATCTCCTCGGACGCGAAGCCGAACACCGTCTCGACGATATCCATGCCGCAGACGACGCCACCCTGCTTGAACAGGAACGCACCCTTGCCCTGCTGGTCATCCGGCACCAGCGCGCGAGTCGTCACGTCATGAAACGCACGGTCCTCCGACAGCGCTTGCGTGACGATGCGCGCGACCTCTTCGGGGTCAGGCGGGAAGATGGCGTCGATCATCGTGTATTCCTCGTCCGATACGCCGCGATGTTACTTCGCTATGCAGTGTGAAGAGACGAGCCCACAAGCAGCTGGGCTAAACAAGACCTACGGTCATTCGCCGACGCGGTAGACGAGGTGGTGACGCCACTCCTCGCGCGGCTCCGGGAAGTCCGTGCGGTAGTGCGCGCCCCGCGACTCCTCGCGCGCCAGTGCCGCGTCGGCGGCGAGGCGTGCACAGGTCAGCAGCGAGCGCAGCTCGTGCTCCGGGCGCGTCGAGGGCTGACCGTGCGTCGCCTCGTTGAAGGCGGCCTCCCAGCGGCCGAGCTGCTCGATCGCCACGCGCAGGTGCTCGGCGTCCCGCTCGATGCCGACGTGGCTCCACATCAGGTCACGCACGTCGTCTGCCGTCGGCGCGGGCACGCCGTTGTGCGACGGCGCGAGCATCTGCACCTCGGGCGACGGCTCGATTGCCGCGCCGGGTGCTTCGAGGAGGCGCTGTACCGCGCGCTTGCCAAAGATCATGGTCTCGAGCAGTGAGTTGCTCGCGAGTCGGTTCGCGCCGTGCACGCCCGTGCAGGCGACCTCGCCGATCGCGTAGAGGCCCGGCACCGTCGTCTCGCCCCAGGTGTTCGTGCGCACGCCACCCATCGTGTAGTGCGCGGCGGGTGAGACTGGAATGCGGTCGCGCGCGAGGTCGAGACCGTTGTCGAGGCAAGTCCGATAGATCTGCGGGAAGCGCGCCGCGAGCCAGGCGGAGTCGCGCGCGGTGATATCGAGCAGCACGTGGTCGCTGTCGGTCTCGGCCATCTCGTGATGCGCCGCCCGCGAGACGACGTCGCGCGGCGCCAGCTCCGCGAGCGGGTGGTACTTCGGCATGAAGCGCTCGCCGCGCGTGTTGTAGAGCAGCGCACCCTCGCCGCGCACCGCCTCCGAGATGAGGAAGGTCGGCACGCCCGGCAGCCGCAGCGCGGTCGGGTGGAACTGCGTGAACTCGAGGTCCTCGACCTCCGCGCCGGCGCGATAGGCCAGCGCGATGCCGTCGCCCGTCGCCACGTCAGGGTTGGTCGTGAAGCGATACAGCTGCCCAGCCCCGCCAGTCGCGAGCACGACCGCGGGCGCGTCGTAGTGCACCGTGCGCCCGTCCTGCCACTCGAACACATCGAGGCCGCTCACGAGCCCGCCGTCGAACGTGATCCGGTCTGCGATCGCGTGCTCGATCACCGTCACGCCCTCGCGCTGTGCGAGGCCGGCTAGTGACATCTCGATCTCGTAGCCGGTGGCGTCGCCGCCCGCGTGGAGGATGCGCGACGCCGAGTGCGCCGCCTCGCGGCCCAGCGACACCTCGCCGTCCGAGGCGTCGAAGCGCACGCCGTAGCGCACGAGGTCTGCAATGCGGTCAGGCGCCTCGTCGGTGAGGACGCGCGCAGCGACCTCATCCACCAGCCCCGCGCCGGCGTCCATCGTGTCCTGCCAGTGCGATTGCGCCGAGTCGTCCGGCCCCACGGCAGCGGCGATGCCGCCCTGCGCGTAGCGCGTGTTCGCCTCGTCAATCGTGCCCTTGGTAATGATCAGGATGCGCAGCCCGTGCTCGTGCGCCTGCAACGAGGCGTACAGGCCCGCGATGCCCGAGCCCACCACGATCGCGTCGTAGCGCTCGGGCTCACCAGTCACAGCGCAGCCTCACGCATCGAACCGTCCGAGGTGTGCACCGCTACTTCAGCGCGAGCATGCGCTCGAGTGCGACTCGAGCGTGCAGCTTCGTCTCGTCGGGAACGTTGATCTCGTTCACGACCTCGCCGCGCACGAGCGACTCCATCACCCATGCCAGGTACGCCGGGTGCACGCGGTACATCGTGCTACACGGGCACACCACCGGGTCGAGGCAGAAGATCGTCTTGTCGGGGTTCTCGTGTGCCAGCCGCGACACGAGATTGATCTCGGTGCCGATGCCAATCACAGAGCCCGCCGGCGCCTCCGCCACGTACTTCGCAATGAATGCTGTGGAGCCGTTCGCGTCCGCGGCCTGCACCACGTCGTAGCGGCACTCCGGGTGCACGATGATCTTTGCCGTCGGGTACTTCGCCCGCGCCGCCTCGATCTGCGTCAGCGAGAAGCGCTGATGCACCGAGCAGTGCCCCTGCCACAGGATGATCCGCGAGCGATCCAGCGCCTCACCCTCGAGACCGCCGAGGCGGCCGTTCGGCAGTCGCCAGTTCCACAGCGCCATCTGGTCCAGCGTCACGCCCAGTGCGTGGCCCGTGTTGCGGCCCAGGTGCTGGTCCGGGAAGAAGAACACACGCTTGCCGCGCTCGAACGCCCACTGCAGCACCTTCGTGGCGTTCGAGGACGTGCAGACGATGCCGCCGTTCTCGCCGCAGAAGGCCTTCAGCGACGCCGCAGAGTTCATGTACGTCACCGGGATGATGTCCTCGGTGCCGCCGAAGTGCTCGCCCAGCTCCGCCCACGCCGCGCGCACGTCCGGGTCGCTCGCCATGTCCGCCATGGAGCAGCCGGCCTCCAGGTTCGGAAGGATCACTCGCTGGTGCGGGGCAGCGAGGATGTCCGCGGCCTCCGCCATGAAGTGCACGCCGCAGAACACGATGTACTCGGACTCCGGGCGCTCCGCCGCGTACTGCGCGAGTGCGAACGAGTCGCCGCGCTCATCCGCGAACTGGATGATGTCCTCGCGCTGGTAGTGGTGCCCCAGGATCACCACGCGGCTCCCGAGGGTGGCCCGCGCCATCCGGATGCGCCGCGTCAGCTCCTCGGCGTCCAGCTCCCAGTACTCGGCCGGGATACCGCGCTGCCAGGATCCGAACGACAGCTCCTGCGACAGCGGCAGGGTCGCGATCCCCGTGTCCGTCTCGCACTGCAGCGCGACGTCGAACGGGTTCGGGGGAGTCAGAGTCAGCAATTCAGCCATGTCGCGTACCTCGAGGGTTCAGCGCTGGGGGCCCGTGACGCCTGCGTACTCCGTACGCAAACTAGGCTGTGTCGATAGTACGCGAACTCACAAGGCGAGTCAATTCAGGAAGCCCGTACGGGGTATGGGTGGTTCTGCGTCGAGAGCAGCTGGCCCGCCTAGGCCAGCTGCTCTCGGGGTTCCTAGTTCTGATCCCCGATCCACGCATGCCAGTCGAAGTCGAGTGAGCCACTGGCCCCGCTCGCGACATTGATGTCAAAGTCGGTGGCGCCGATCCCTGACACCCAGAACCGAGACTGCGGATCGCCGACTGGAGTCACCATGACTCGTGTCGGCGTCGTGTAGAGCCCGTGACCTACGGTGATGTTAGTGCCCGCGTTTGGGATCGTTGCCGAACCGCTGGCTTCTGTGACGTAGTCAATGTTGTGTCGAACGATGCTGTTCGCCGACACAGTCGAAATTGGTGCGGTACCGTAACTCTCCGGATCGAACCAGCAGTTGATGAAGTGCGAACCAACCTCCGTTACGGCATTGATGTCGTACTTGTAGGTAGTAAGCCCGCCATTCCCAACGAACTGGACGCCGTCGACGAATACTCGACGACTATCAACTCCACCATGCTCGATGTGGATGCCATCCCATGTGTTGGTCCCAATACGCTCTGAGCCAATCACTCCATCAGCAATCGTGACTTCGGCCACGCCCGCCTCGAAGTAGATCGAGTGCTCCGAGCTCCCAGCGGCAGTGAAGTTTGTTAGGCGGAAATTCCCGCTCCACGCTGCGAAGACGCTATTCGTTCCCTTTTCGAGGAGCGCATGGGAAATGTGGCAGCCGGCACTATTCCCGAGCCACAAGCACCAACGAGCGGGTTCGGTCACCCAGATGTCGTAGATCTCGCTGTCGGCTTGCAATACCCAAGCGATGCCGTCTTTGCCCGAGCCACCGACCCAGACCTTGGAGATGTGGTTCAAAGTCGCGAGGTCCTGTGCGCCTGCGTTGTATGCGTCTGCGCTGTCGTCAAAGCTGCCAGTGATTCCCGAACAATTCGCGTTTTTCACATTGAGGTCGTGGAACGTGGTGGACGCGAATCCTCCCCAGATACCGTGTTTGCCGTAAGGGTTCTCGGCCTCATTCCCGTCGATCGTTAGGTGGCGCACCCCGCACCAGGTTGCGTACGTGGGATGGGCATAGCCGCTAGCGATGACGTTGTCATTCGCATCAGGCGCGAGTTGGATGATGGTGGAGTCACGAGCCTCACCCTGGAGATTCACGCCACTCTTCAGTTTGATCGACGTATCTACGGGATAGAGGCCAGTGCGCAGCTGAACAGTCCCACCGCCGGCGAGTTCCGTTTGATCTACCGCGTATTGAATGACTGTTGCGGCGTTTGCTCCCGATGAGACGGGTCAGCCTCCCGCATCTTCTGCATAGAACGTGCCAGCGCTTTCGTAGACGACGTATGAAACCGGTGCGTTTGCCAAATGTTTGGTCCTCCAATGCAGGTCGACGCTCGCACCTGCCTTCGGCATTTCAAAGCACGAGATGTCACCGGTTGTCTCGCGCGTGAGGCACGTGCTATAATTCGGTCATTGGCGAATAACCGAACAACGGCGACGCCAACGCGAACACCGAGGCGGCCACGTGGCCATCGACGACGTCTTCCGAGCCATGAGCGACCCCACCCGACGCGGCATCCTTCGCCTGCTGCGCGAGGAAGGCTCGCTCACCGCGGGGGAGATCGCGGAGCGCTTCGACCTCGCCAAATCGACGATGTCCGGGCACTTCGCCGTGCTCAAGCAGGCCGGCCTGATCGTGGCCGAGCGCCAGGGCACGCGCCTCGTCTACGGGCTCAGCCTCTCGGTGTTCGAGGAGACCGTGGACGCGGTCCTCGCCCTCCTCGGCAGCCGCACGCGAGCCTCGAAGCCGCGAGCACAGGAGCGACGACGATGAACGCAGATAACCAGACCACCGATACCAGCTCGAAGCGCCCGCTTTGGGCGTGGCGCAGCGAATGGCCGCATCTGCTCGTGATCGCCGCGATGTTCGCGGCGGCCGCATGGTCCTGGCCGCAGGCCACGCCGCCCATCCCGATCCACTGGGACCTCAACGGCAATGCCAACGGGTACGGCGGTCGCTTCGAAGGCCTGCTGCTCGTGCCGCCGCTCGCACTTGGCATCTACGCACTGCTGCTCGCGCTGCCGCGCATCGACCCCGCGCGCGCGAACTACGAATCGTTCGCCGGCCCGTTCAGCGTGATCCGCCTCGCGATCACCGTCGCCCTCGGTGCGATGGAGGTCTTCGTCATCTCGGTCGCGCTCGGCTATGAAGGCAACCCGGGCCGCTGGATTCCCGTCGGCATCGGTCTGCTGCTCGTCGTGATCGGCAACGTCATGGGCAAGGTGCGCCCCAACTACTTCGTTGGCGTGCGCACCCCGTGGACGCTCGCCAGCGCGCGCTCATGGGAAGCCACGAATCGCCTCGGTGGTCGCGTCTTCGTGCTCGGTGGCGTCGGACTCGCGATTGCGGGCTACCTCGGCAATGCGCCGCTGCTGATCGCGCTCGGCGTCGCCGCTGCCGCCTCGTTCGTGTGGCTGATGTGGGTCTCCTACCGCGAGTGGCGAGACGACCCCGACCGCGTGCCTGCGACCGGCACTCGCCCTGCGCGTTAGCACGAGTCGTTTGCGCTCGCACCCAATGATGCACGCAGACCTCGAACACTCGAGGTTGCGCGAGAGGAGTGCGGCGATGCTTGGTGAGATGATTGGTGAGTTCCACGGCAAGTCCACGGGGATGCGCGTGCTGCCCGGCGACGACTACCGCTACGTGAAGATCGAGATCTCCTACATGAGCCAGGGCACGCTCCTCGGCGAGCCCGCGCAGGACATGGGCACCCTCGAAACCTTCGAGCGTCTCCCGGGGCAGACCTACGGCAGCGGCCAGGGCATGCTCTTCGGCGCCGGCGGCGGTGTGATCTACAACCAGCACGGCATCGGCACGATGAGCGGCGAAGGTATGTCCTCGCACGTCATGTTCTCGGCCGCCTGTCAGGCCCCGACCGATGGCCCGCTCGCGCGCCTCAATAGCATCCTCATCGTTGGCGAGCAGGACATCGACGCCGAAGGCAACATCACCACTCGCCTCTACGAGTGGAAGTGAGCCTTCGGCTCTCTCCGCCCATCGCAACGACTCGATAGCGAGTAGAAGAACGGCCGCACGTGCATCGTGCGGCCGTTCAAATTTCATGCGGTCGAGTGCCACAAGGCCCCTTAGTCACTAAGAGGCGTAGACCGAATCGAGTGTTTCACGTGAAACACTCGATTCGGTTACAAGAAGACAGGCTGTCTCGAGGTGAAGCGATACAAGTGTGCGGGGCGATGCGCGCCTTCGCGACGCTGCTCGCCGGTCGCTTCGATGATGCCGGTGCTGAGCATGCGCTTCCGGAAGTTGCGGCGGTCGAGCGTCGCACCCTCGATCGCCTCGTACGCGGACTGCAGCTCGCGCAGCGTGAACTGCTCCGGCAGCAGGCCGTACGCGATGTTGGTGTACTCGAGCTTCGCGCGCACACGCTCCACGGCCTGCGCGATTACCTCGTTGTTGTCGAACGCGAGCGGTTCGAGTGCGTCCACGCGGTGCCACGCCGGCGGCCACTCCTCGGAGGTGCGCAGCCGCACCAGCTTTGAGTCCACAAGCGCGAAGTACGCCACTGCGAGACTCGGCTGCGTCGCGTCCAGGTTCGAGGACGTGAACAGCTGCTCGAGGTACAGGTCGCGCGCGCCCGTCTCCTCGACGAGCTTCGCCTCCGCCGCCGCCTCGAGGCCGGTCGAGCCGTCCCAGCGCCCGCCGGGCAGCGCCCACATGCCCTGCTGCGGTTCGGCGCTGCGGTGCACGAGCAGCACCTGCAGCTGCCCATCGATGATCGCGAAGATCACGATGATCGTCGCCACCGTCGGCGAAGCGTTCGAGGTCAGTGCTGGCTTGTCAGAAGAGCGAGGCATCGAGCGGGGCCATCCATCTCGCGCGTACGCGCGCGGTGCGGTGGGTGGTTGGGATAGTCCGAGGTTAGAGCACCATCAATGCGTTGGCCTGACGAGCCTGCAGCGACCACGGCGTCGCCCCGGTCACCTCGACGTCGACGAGCTTGCCGATCAGGCGCTTGTGCCCGTCGAAGTGCACGAGCTGACCACCGCGCGCACGGCCTGTGCAGCGCCCCTCGTCCTCGCGCTCCACGAGGACCTCGACGGTGCGGTTGAGCATGCGCGCGTTGATCGCGCCGGCGGACTCCGCGTGCAGCGCCTCGATCACCTGGAGGCGTGCGCTCTTCACCTCGCGCGGCACGTCGTCTTCCTGATTGCGATAGGCGAACGTGCCGGGGCGTGGCGAGTAGGCCGCGACGTGAATCACGTCGAACCGCGTGCGCTCGAGCAGGGCGACGGTGTTGGCAAACTCCTCGTCGGTCTCACCGGGCGCGCCCACGATCACGTCGGTCGCGAGCGCGACATCCGGCATGCGCGAGCGAATGCGCGCGACGCGCTCCTCGTACTCTGCGACGGTGTAGCCGCGGCGCATGCGCGTGAGCATCGTGTCGTCGCCGGACTGCACGGGGATGTTGAAGTGCTCGCAAACCTTCGGCAGGTCGGCGACTGCATCGATGATGCGGTCGGTCATGTCCTTCGGGTACGAGGTGAGGAAGCGCGCGCGGGCGATGCCGTCGATGCGCTCGATCCCCTCGAACAAGGTCGCGAGGTCGGCGCCGGCGTCATCGCCGATCAGGTCGTGGCCGTACGCCTCGACGGTCTGGCCCAGCAGCGTGACCTCGCGCGTGCCGTGCTCGGCGAGGTGGCGGATCTCCGCCAGCACCTCAGCCACCGGCCGCGAGCGCTCGCGACCGCGTCGCAGCGGGACGATGCAGTAGGTGCAGAACTTGTCGCAGCCGTGCACGACCGGCACGTAAGCGGTGACGCCGGTTGGCGTCGCGAAGGTCTCCGTCCAAAACTCGCCCTCGGAGCTGTCACGCGCGACACCAGCGGTGGTGAGGATCGGGTCGAACTCCTGTGGGCGCGCCCACACATCGACGATCGGGAAGCGGCGCTGCAGGTCGTCGGTCTTCGGGCCAACCATGCAGCCCATCACCGCGACCTGGAATTGCCCACCGGCTTCGCGTCGGCGCTTGAGCTCGTGCAGCCGGCCATAGGCGCGGTCTTCCGCGTGCTGGCGCACCGAGCAGGTGTTGATCACGACGAGGTCAGCGTTGGTGTCCTCGGCTGACTCAGTCCAACCGAGGCGCTCGAGTCCGGCCGCCAGCTTCAGTGAGTCGGCGACGTTCATCTGGCAGCCGAGGGTCCAGATGTGGAAGGCGGGCACGGGGTGCTCCTCGAAGCGGTCAGTGGACGGACGGAGTGTCGGTCCGTGGCGGAGGGGGTGGGATTCGAACCCACGATCGAAGAAACCTTCGATAAGCGCTTAGCAGGCGCCCGCACTCGGCCACTATGCGACCCCTCCGGCGGGGCGTGATCGTATGGGGTGTCGAATTGCGAGACAAGGGATGGGGTTCTCAGGCTATTTTACTGGGGATTAGCACTGAACCCCTTGCATTATCAGGGCAAACTGGTATTGAATAATGCGTGACAGCGCCTAAGCATTTAGGGGGCGGCCGGGAATCTGGCCGGAGGCGCGAACCCCATGCCAAAGGGAGTAACTGAGAATGAACAAGTCTGACCTGATCGCTGCGGTCGCGAACGCCGCCGGCACCACCAACAAGGACGCCGAAGGCATCCTGAACTCGTTCCGCGACCTGGTGCAGGCCGCCGTCCGCAAGGGCGACGACGTGGCATACCCGGGTCTGGGCAAGTTCAGCCAGACCGCTCGCAAGGCCCGCACCGCGCGCAACCCGCGCACCGGCGAGGCGCTGAAGGTCCCGGCCTCCAAGGCCCCGAAGTTCACCGCTGCCGCTGAGCTCAAGCGTGTGGTCAACGCGCAGTCGCCTGCGCCCAAGATCAAGTACTAAGACAGCTCCCGTAGGGAACTGACCGCCACCCCGCCAGGGGAGCGCGCGCGAAGCTCGAGCGCACGTGTGAGAACATGAAGAAGCCGCCCACGGGGCGGCTTCTTCATCTCTGTCTCAGGTCTAGTTTTGTACGAGTCGTACGAGGGAGTCCGATGTCGATCTCGAGGAGTCTGTATGCAATCGACTACCCACCGCTGGCCGGCGCTGTATGTGCTGTGCCTCGCGACCTTGATGATCGTGCTCGATACCTCTGTGGTGAACGTGGCGTTGCCATCGATCCGCGACAGCCTCGGCTTCTCGCAGGCTGGTCTGTCGTGGGTGATCAACGCCTACATCCTGACCTTCGGCGGCTTCCTGCTGCTCGGTGGTCGGCTTGGTGACATCTTTGGACACCGGCTGCTCTTCCTGATCGGCGTTGTGCTCTTCACGATCTCCTCGTTGGCCTGCGCGATGGCGCCGACCGCGACCGCGCTGATCGTCGCTCGAGCGGTGCAAGGCGTCGGTGGCGCGATCGCTGAGGCGGTCGCGCTCTCGCTGATCGTGAACCTGTTCCCGGAGCCCGGTGAGCGCGCGAAGGCGATGGGCATCACCGGTTTCGTGGCGTCCGGTGGTGGCGCGCTCGGCGCATTGCTCGGCGGCGTGCTCACTGGGCTGCTGAACTGGCACTGGATTTTCCTGATCAACCTGCCGCTCGGCGCACTCGTCTGCGTGCTCGCGATGCGGTGGGTGCCGGAGAGCGATGCACCGATTACGCGTCAGCGACTCGATGTCGGTGGTGCGTTCACGATCACTGCGGCGCTGATCCTGGTGGTGCGTGCGATCGTTGGCGGTAACGACGCCGGATGGACCTCGGTCACGACGCTCGGGCTGCTCGGTGCGGGCATCGCGTTTGCGATCGCGTTCGTAGTGATCGAGACGCGCGTTGCGTCGCCGCTCGTGCCGCTCGGCATGCTCGCGCGTCGCAACCTGGCGACGGCGAACATCATCGGCATCCTCTGGGCGGCTGCGATGTTCGCATGGTTCTTCATCTCCGCGCTGTACCTCCAGCTCGTGCTCGGCAAGGGACCGCTCGAGGTGGGCATTGCCTTCCTTCCGGCGAACCTGCTGATGGGCGCGCTGTCAGTTGGGGTCTCGGGCAAGCTCGTCACGAAGTTCGGCATGCGGAAGCCGCTAATCGTTGGCCTCGCATTCGCCGCCGCTGGCTTGGCGTTGTTCTCGCAGATCCGAGCTGACGGCGACGTCTTGCGCGACATCATGCCGGCGATGCTGCTGCTCGGTGGCGGTGCCGGCATCGCGTTCAACCCGGTGCTGCTCGCCGCGATGACCGACGCATCGCCCGAGGAGTCAGGCCTCGCGTCGGGGATCGTGAACACATCGTTCCAGCTTGGTGGCGCGCTCGGCCTGGCGATCCTCGCGAGTGTCGCGAGTTACCAGACCGGCGTGCACCTCGCCGACGGCGCATCACAGGCGGAGGCACTGACGGCCGGCTACCGCGCGGCGTTCCTGATCGGTGCGCTGTTTGCAGCACTCGCCGCGGCGCTGGGCCTCGTGATCCGCGAGGACGCGATGACGGCCGAGGAGCGCGAGGCGATGGCGGTGCACGCATAGCGCTTGAGGTTTGAGACAACGAAGAAGCCGCCCGAGAGGGCGGCTTCTTCGTTGTGTATCGAGTGCGAACGATCAGGCGAGGCCGCGCTCCTTGAGCATGGCCAGCATGTTCTCGCCGATCTGCGACGGGGACTGCACGACTCGTGCACCCGCGTTCATCAGCGCGGTCTGCTTCGCCTGCGCCGTACCAGCCTTGCCGGCGATGATCGCGCCAGCGTGGCCCATGCGACGGCCGGGAGGCGCCGTGGCGCCGGCGATGAAGGCCACCACTGGCTTGGTCATCTGCTGGATGTACTCGGCGGCTTCCTGCTCGGCAGTGCCACCGATCTCACCAATCATGACGACGGCAGCGGTGTCGGGGTCTTCCTCGAACAGCTGCAGCGCCTGGCGCTGCGTGGTGCCGATGATCGGGTCGCCACCGACGCCGACGCTGGAGGACTGGCCGATGCCGAGGCGGGTCAGCTGGTCAACGGTCTCGTACACCAGCGTGCCGGAGCGCGAGATGACGCCGACGCTACCGGGCGTGTAGACGTCGACCGGCATGA
>QWQU01000013.1 GCA_003670735.1 Chloroflexota bacterium
AGTCCTGCGGTGTGATGCGCGTGCGGAGGCCGATGTCCTTGCTCGCTGGGGCCGCCCACGGGTCGGTAAAACGCTTGCCGTCGGTCGAGAAGGTCACGATGTAGACGTCATTCGCGTCGCCTTGGAGCGAGATCTCGCTGAGCGAATGCGTGCCACCGAGGTCGATCGTGACCCAGCTATCGGGGTCGTGTAGCTCGACGGCGCCCTGGTCGTTATCCCAATCGGCGCCGTCCGGAAGTCGTCCCACGTTCACGCCGAGGATCGAGCCGAAGCTCCCGAACCGCGGCTGGTAGTTGGCGCGGATCGCCATGTCGCCGTTGGTCGCGCGAACCGCGCCCTCATCGGTGTGTACGGACGATGCGAGGGCGTAATCCGGCATGGCGAGGAAGCGGTCTCGATCGAGCAACCCGCCGCTGACCACGAGTCGCACTCGATCCCAGACGCCGAGCGATGCACGGTCACTCCACTGCACCGACTTGGCTGCCTTCAAGGCGTCCTCGCGCAGCGTGGGGTCGAGCGCGCGCAGTCGTTCGAGGTAGCCCCGCTGCAAGGTGAGGTCGCCGCGGCTCCGGAAGTAGTCGAGTGGTGCAACGCGGCTGATTTGACCCGGACGTGGGTGCGGACGCGCGGGCATGCGCGCGACGAATGGGTCGGACAGCGCCAGCGTGTCGAGCACCGTGACCTGCGGGCCGGCAAAGTAGCCGTATTGCCCCGTCGCGGTACCGCTGACTGTCACCGGGCCATACAACGCTGCGTAGCGTTGCAGGATTGCGCCGAGCGTCGCCGGGTCATTGCTCGCCCCGAGTTCAGGGGTAGCGCGCCCCATCCGGCCGGAGAGCCAGAGGTTCTGGTAGACAGCACGCTCGTTGTCGATGCCGGCGGCAGAGATGCGGTTGTCGTATTGAGTGGTTGTAGCGATCAGCAAGAACGCGACGAAGATCGCGCTCATGCCGGCGATCGCGGTGCCGCCGAACGAGGGACCTCGAGCTGCCTGCGTGATGCCGCCGGCAGCGAGTGCGACCAGCATCGGCGCGGTGAACATGCGGCCGCGCATGAAGTCGCCACCGATGACCACCACATACGCGACGTACAGCAGGGCGCCGATCGTGAGTGCGAGCAGCATGCGGCGCTCTTTGTTCAGCTCGGCGGGCCAGCCCGTGGTGCTCCGTGCTTCGTTGAATGCGAGCAGCGCGCCGATCGTGGCGATGCCGGCGTGGAGCGGTTCGGCGAGTGCATAGTCGGAGAGGTACGCGATGCCGTGGCGGAGTCCCTCGCCCAGCGGCATCGCGCCGAGCTTTGCGTAGAACGTGTTCGGCAGCGGCGTGCCGTAGTACAGAGTCGCGACCACGAGCCACAGCACGAGCGGTACGAGCGCGATTGCGGCGCGCGGCCTCGCGATCAACGTGACGAGCAGGGCTGGTCCGACGAGCAGCGCATCATCGAAGCGATTGAGGATGCACAGCGAGGCGCAGGTGGCGATGAGGAGCGCACGTCGGCGCTCGGGCATCTCTTCCCAACCGAAGGCGAGCGCGATGATGCCGGCGATCAGGAGGTGCGAGAGAGAGTTCTCGAGGCCTGACGTCGAGAAATCGAGGAACGACGGGGACGTAGCCAGCGCAGCGAGCACGATGATTGCCGAGGCTGGCGGGAGCGTCTTCGCGATCAGGTAGCCGACCCCGATGGCGCAGGCGACACCGAGCAGGATCGACGCGTAGTAGAGGTCGATACCGACACGGCTCAGGACGCTCAGTAGCAGGAACCAGAGCGGGTGGGTGTACGCCTGCACGCGCTCGTCGACGTTGTAGACGGCGCCGTAGCCGTGAATGAAGTTCGAGACCGAGCGGAACGTGATGTAGGCGTCGTCTGACACCCACGCTCGGCCGAGCGTGAGCACCCCGAGGACGGCCCCGGCGACGACCGGAAGGCGCCGGGTTGCCATCCCGGCAAGCGAGCCCGTTGCCATTGAATTCCTGCCCCTACGGCGGCTCGCGCCGCGCGAAGCGGGCCGCATACCCATGGAATGCTCAGGCCCGGACAGCGTCAAGGCGGATTCGGGTGTAGCCCGCCCGTGGCAGGCCCCCGATTGCAACCCCATTCGCCTCTCGGCCAGTGGTATAACGACCGTTGTTGGCACCGCTGCGGGGAGGCACACCATGACTGGGCCCTGTGACGACGTACGGATCCTGGATCTGAGTAGTGGGCGCGCGGGCGGCATCGCCACGATGGTCCTGGCGGACTTTGGCGCGGACGTGATCAAGGTTGAGCCGCCGGGCGGCGACCCGGAGCGCGCGGCGCCGTCGTGGCCGCTGTGGCTGCGAGGCAAGCGCAGCATCACGCTCGACCTCACGCAGGCGGGGGATCGAGCGCAGCTCCACGGCCTCGTCCGGGGCGCGGACGTGGTGGTCTCGTCGCACACGTTAGCGGAGGCCCAGGTGCTCGGCGCGGACTACGACACGCTCAAGGCGCTGAACCCTGGCCTCATCTTCTGCTCGATCACTACGTGGGGCCTCCGAGGTCACTACGCCGAGTACCCCGGGCACGATGAGGCACTCGTCGCCGCGAAGGCTGGGCGCTTCTGGTCGTTCCAGCACGTCACCAAGCGCGATGGTCCGAGCTTCGCCGCTGTGCAGATCGGCACGCATGCCGCCTCGCAGTCTGCCGTCGCGGGCGTGCTTGCGGCGCTGTACGTGCGTGAGCGCACCGGCGAAGGGCAGCTGATCGAGACGAGCAAGCTGCAGGGGATGATCCCGTTCGAGGGCAACCTGCTGCGCGAGCAGATGGAGCAGCGCTACACGGAGCGCATGGCGGCGGAGCCGATGGCGCGCTTCACGGCAACATCGATGTCCACGCTGGGCTACCAGCCGATCCTCACGAAGGACGGCAAGTGGATCCAGTTCGCGAACCTGCTCGAGCACCTGTTCCAGGCGTCGATCATCCAACTCGGGCTCGCCGAGGAGATATTCGGCAATCCGAACTACGAAGGCGCGCCGAACCGCGTGACCGAAGAAGCGCGCGAGGAGATTCGCGACATCATGTTGCGACGCGCGCGCGAGAAGACCGCCGACGAGTGGATGGCGATCTTCCGCGAGAACGAGGACGTCGCAGCGGAGCCGGTCGGCAGCTCGCAGACGGCGTTGTACAACGCGGACCTCGTCGCGAACGGGCAGGTCGTCGAGCAAGAGCACCCGACGCTCGGCACGATTCGCATGGCCGGCCCCGTGGTGAACCTCGCGAGCACGCCGGGTGTGGCCGGTGGCCCTGCGCCAGCAGCCGGTGCGCATACGTCCGAGGTGTTCGCGCAGCCTTGGTTACCTCGAGCGGCACGCGCGGGGAAGCAGGACGGCAAGGCACCGCTCGATGGTGTGACGGTGCTGGAGTTCGCGACGATCATCGCGACGCCGCTCGCGTGCTCGCTGCTCGGTGACCTCGGTGCGCGCGTGATCAAGGTCGAGCCGATCGGTGGCGATCCGGGCCGTGGGCTCGCGCGCGCTGGCGGGTTCGGCTCGTACGTGAACTCGTCGCGGCTGAACGCGAGCAAGCAGAGCGTGTGCGTCGATCTGAAGTCCGAGCACGGACAGGCGATCGTGCGCGAGTTGATCAAGCAGACCGACTTCATCATTCACAACTACCGACCCGGCGTACCGGAGCGACTCGGGATCGGCTACGAACAGGCCAAGGCGATCAATCCGAAGGTGATCTGGCTGCACCTCGGTGGTTATGGCGCGGATGGTCCAAGCTCGTACCGACCGGGTGCGCACCCGATTCCCGGCGCTGTGAATGGCGGAGCGTTGATGCAGGCCGGCGAGGCGTGGCCGCCGCCGGCAAGTGACGACATCGACGAGATCCGTGAGGCCTCGCGCCAATTCACGCGCGCTAACGAGGGCAACCCCGATCCGTGCAGCACGATGGCCGTGCAGACGGCGGCGTTGCTCGCGCTGCGCGCGCGGCAGGTCACGGGCGAAGGTCAGCAGGTCTTCGTGAGCATGCTGAGTGCGAACCAGTACGCGAACTCGGACGACGCGATCTCGTATGCCGGCAAGGCGGATCGCCCGAAGCTAGACAAGTGGATCTACGGCACGGGACCGACACGCCGCCTGTACCGAGGCAGCGAAGGCTGGGTGATGCTCAGCGCCGAGAGCGATGCGCAGTTCGCGCAGCTCGCGGGTGCGGCTGGGCACGCCGAGTGGGCCTCCGACATGCGATTCGCGACTGTCGAAGCGCGCACGCAGAACGCGGACGCGCTCGCGCGAGATCTCGAAGCATTGTTCGCGACGAAGCCTGCTGCCGAGTGGGAGCACCTGCTCGCGCCGGCGGGCGTGGGCTGCGTGCAGGCCGATGCAGATGCGAACTCGGGCCAGTTCTGGCTGCGCGACGAGCAGGTGATCGCGAATAACCTCGCGCCGCGCACGACGCACGTGGTGCTCGGCGACTACCAGCGCTGGGGGCCGGTCGTGGCGTTCGAGAAGAACCCGGGCACCTACGGCGGCGGCACGATCGCCGGAGAGCACACGAAGCAGGTCCTTGCCGGGCTTGGATTTGATGCCGATCAGATCGCGAAGCTCGAGGAACAGAAGGTCGTTTGGGTGGACCAGACCGCACTCGATCTGGCCGCCACATTGGCGGGAGCACGATAGCGATGCCGAAGACGATTCCTGAGCCCGATGCCGTTTCACAGCCGTTCTGGGACTCGGTCGATCAGCAGAAGCTGATGCTGCAGCACTGCGCCTCGTGCGATCGGCTGCAGTATCCGCCGCGTGCGCAGTGCCAGGACTGCGGCAAGGCTGAGCTCACCTGGCGCGAGGTCGAGGGCAAGGGCCACATCCTGGAGACGATGGTCGTGCACGACACGCGCGTCGTGCGCCGCAAGATCGACGTGCCGTTCAACGTCGCGCTCGTTTCGCTCGATGAGGCGCCGTACATCAACTTCCTCTCGAACCTGCCCGGTGTGAAAGCGCACGAGGCGCCTCAGGGTGCGCCTGTCGAGCTGATCTTCGAAGAGCTCGAGGGTTCTGACGGACGCTTCATCCACGAATGGAAGCTGATCTAAGAGCTCGCGATCACGAGCTCGAGAGCGGGGGACTGTGATGACGACGAACTTCGACACAAGCTGGCAGCGCGCGAAGACCGGCCTCGGCACATGGGAGCATCGAGGGAAGGTCGCGATCGCCGGCTACGGCTACTCGCCGCTCGACCGTCGGTGGGACGGCGTGAGCATGGACCGCACGCTGGGCGCGTTCCAGGTGATCGCGATGCAGAAGGCGATCGCCGATGCGGGGCTCACCTCGGAAGACATTGATGGGCTGATGGTGTGCCCGGAGCCCGCGGGTGACACGTGGCGGCAGGCCGACCGCGGCCTCAACCGACCGTTCTTCGATCCGCCGTACGACAGCGAGGACGGCCTCAGCTACACGAGTGCGGAGTGGCTGATCGCGGAGATGGCGCGTCAGGGCACGCCGCTGACGAACCTCAAGTACATCGACGGCAAGGCGCCGTACATCGGGCCTGAGATGGGCAAGGCCGCGCAGGCCGTTGGCGATGGTCTCGCGAAGAATTTGCTCATGACCTACAACATGGGCAACGTCGAGGGGCGCTATCACCTCGAGGAGGGGCTCTACTCCGCGGGCGGCCGGCAGTGGTCGGCGCCGTGGGGTTGGATGACCTCGGCGATGATGCAGCACGCGTTCGTCTTCCTGCAGTACTGCACGAAGTACGGCGGCAGTCGCGACAACCTCGCGCCGTTCGTGGTCAACCAGCGACGCAACGGCCTGCTCACACCGTGGGGCTTCTACGCGCAGCACGAGCCGTACCAGATCACCGAGGAGGACTACCTCGATGCTCGGCCGGTGGCGTGGCCGGTGACGATCCTGGACTCGGACCGCCCGGTGCAGCATGCGGCGGCGTTCCTGTTCACGACCGCGGATCGCGCGAAGGACATGGCGCAGAAGCCGGTCTACGTGCTCTCGCACGCGCAGATGAACCGGCCGAACCGCAGCACGATGGGCACGATCGAGGATCACGAGCAGGCCACGGACGACCTCGTGAAGATCCTGTACGACGGCGCGGGCGTGACTGCGAAGGACCTCGACGTCTTCAACCCGTACGACGGGTTCGCCGTGTTCACGCAGACGTACCTCGAGGCGTTCCAGTGGCACGGCGTGAAGCGCGGTGAGGCCTTCGACTTCTACAAGGGCGACATTCGCGTCGAGGGGCCGCATCCGTTCAACCCGAGTGGTGGCAACCTCGGTAACGGGCGTACTCGGACGGCGATGTACACCGACTGCATCGAGCAGCTGCGTGGCATCGCTGGGCCTCGGCAGATCCAGTTGAAAGCGGAGACGGCGGCGTGCGGCATGGTCACGCCGACCGGCAATGGCCACATCTACTTGAGCACAGTCGCGGACTAATCAGGGAGGTTGGCGATGCCACAGGTCGCCCCATTCCATTCAGCTGGTGAGGAAGACAAGCCGGGGCAGCGCCGCATGTTCCACTCGAACGACGCGTGTGCGACGGGGAGCGCTATCCCCGCCGCCGAGCGTCGCGAGGGCAATGGCGGCTATCGGCAGTGCGTGGACTGCTCACGGCAGAACGAGATCGATGCGCTGCGTGCCTCGGCAACCGGCGGGGCGCGTTAGCGCATGGTCTTGCTGATCAGCTTCGATATCGACGGGACGCTCGAGACGGGCAACGGGCCTGGGCCGATCACGCTCGAGATGGTGCGTCGTGCGCTCGCGCTGGGGCACGTGATCGGGTCATGCTCGGACCGCCCGGTGCAGGACCAGCAGGCGATGTGGACGGCCGCCGGCATCGAGCCGTCGTTCACGGTGCTCAAGCACAAGCTCGACACCGTGAAGGCGCAGTTCACCGAAGTTGAGGCGTACTACCACATCGGCGACACCGAGCTCGACCAGCACTACGCACGACTCAGTGCGTTCGAGTTCGAGCAGGTGCAGACGATGGAACCGCACGTCTGGATGCTGAACGACCAGGGCGAGGCCGACTGGGGACCGAACGGACGCGGCATGCTGCGCGCGCCCTCGGCGACCACACTCGGCCTGTCGGTGCCGCAACCGGAGGCGTGGGGATGACGGTGTCACGATGAGCGGGGCACGCGGGCTGATCGCGTTCGACATCGACGGCACGCTCGAGGTGGGTGAGCCGCCGGGGCCGGTGCCGCTGGCGATGGTGCGTCGCGCGCAGGAGCTCGGCTACCTCGTCGGCTCGTGCTCGGACCGTCCGGCAGGGTGGCAGCGCATGACCTGGGAGCAGGCGGGCATCACACCGGACTTCGCCGTGCTCAAGCACCTGATGGAGCGCGCACGCACGCAGCACGAGGCGTCCGAGTACATCCACGTCGCCGTGTCAGAACGCGACCGCCACTACGCCGAACTCGCCGGGTTCGGCTTCATCTCGTCGTATGACGTCGCGGGGCAGCCGTGGGCCGTGGACGCTTCAGGTGCCCCAATCCCGGCTGCCGACACTTCGCTCTCAGCCTCGGAGCGGGCTCGAATCGAATCTGCCGGGGGTTAACCTCACGCGCGCGTCAGTGCGCCTATACTCCGCCTGTTATTGCGGCTCCGCCCCTGGAGCGCGCCGTCACAGCCATGGACTGCATCGACCGAGGAGTACCAAATGGCATCGCTCGTAGAACGCCCCTTCCGAGTCATTGGCACCCGCCCGGTCCGGCCGGACGGCATTGAGAAGGTGACAGGCGCCGCGCGCTACGGTGCAGACGTCCAGCTGCCTCGCATGCTGTTTGCGCGGCTGAAGAAGAGCCCGCACGCGCACGCGATCATCAAGAGCATCGATGTCTCGAAGGCGCTTGCGCTGCCGGGTGTCGAGGCTGTGGTCATCGGCAAGGACTTCCCCGACTGGGACGAGGCAGTGACTGCGCCGGGCGCGACACCGCGCCGCTTCTTCATCGGCAACTTCATGGCTGTCGACAAGGTGCTGTTTCATGGGCACGCCGTGGCTGCCGTTGCTGCGACCTCGATCCACGTGGCCGAGGACGCGATCGAGTTGATCGAGGTGGAGTACGAGGTGCTGCCGCCAGTGATGACGGCCGAGCAGGCGACTGCGCCTGGCGCCGCGATCCTGCACCACGACCTCCGCACCGCGGAGCCGACCGGTGGCGCGGCTACCGACGAGCCCTCGAACGTCGCGAGCCATCTGCACGTCTCGATGGGTGACGTCGACGCGGCGTTCGCGAGCGCGGACATCATCGTCGAGGGCGACTTCGGCACGAACACCTACCACCAGGGCTACATCGAGCCGCACGCCGCAGTCGCGGCGTGGAGCCCCGATGGCAGCCTCGTGATCTACTCCTCGTCGCAAGGCATCTTCGGCGCGGTGCGCGAGCCGCTCGCACAGGCGCTCAAGATTCCGTCCTCGAAGATTCGAGTTGTGCCGATGGAGATCGGCGGCGGCTTCGGTGGCAAGAACCGCACCTACTGCGAGCCGGTCGCCGCGATGCTCGCGCGCAAGTCTGGCAAGCCGGTGAAGCTGGTGATGACGCGCGAGGACGTGCTGCTCGCGACAGGCCCCACCGCCGGCACCTCGATTCACGGCAAGATGGGGGCGACCAAAGAAGGCAAGTTCATCGCGGCTGAGCTGACGATGTACTACGAGGCGGGCGCGTTCCCGGGCTCCTCGGTCGGCGGTGGTGTGAACCACGCGTTTGGCAACTACGACATCGACAACGTGCGCATCGATGGCTACGACGTCGTGGTCAACCGGCCTCGTAACGCCGCGTACCGCGCGCCCGGTGTGCCGGCGCCCACGTTCGTGTGCGAGTCGCTGGTCGATGAGATCGCCGAGCGACTCGACATGGACTCGATGGACCTGCGGCTCATGAATGCCTCGAAGGAAGGTGACCGCCGCCCGAACGGCATGGTGCTGCCGATCAGCGGCAACATGCCGGTGATGGAGGCGATGAAGGACACCGCGCACTACCGCTCCGAGCTCACGGGCAAGAACCGTGGCCGCGGTGTCGCGGTCGGCTTCTGGCACGCGAACACGGGCCAGCACTCGATCAATGCGAACGTGAACCCGGACGGCACGATCACGCTGAACGCTGCCGCGATGGACATCGGCGGCCTGCGAGCGACCGAGGCAATGGCAATGGCCGAGGCGCTTGGCGTGCCGTACGAGGACGTGCACCCGATGTACGTCGACACGCAGTCGATCGGCTTCACCGGCAACACCGGTGGGAGCGGCACGGGCGCTGGCACGGCTGGCTCCGTGCTGAAGGCGGCGGGCCAGATCAAGGAAGAGCTGATCCGTCGGGCGGCTCGGCTGTGGGAGATCGATGTCGTGCAGGTCTCGTACGACTCGCGCGATGGTTCGGTGTCCGGGCCGGCCGGCTCGGATGGCAAGCCGCGCACGATGACCTTCAAGCAGCTCGCGACGCGGCTGCAGGGCAGCGGCGGGCCGGTCTCCGGCCACGCGGACAACGAGGGCGGCACGCGCGCCCCGACGTACGCGGGCCACATCGTGGACGTCGAGGTCGACACCGACACCGGCAAGGTCACGATCCTGCGCTACACGACTGTCACTGACGTCGGCACGGCGATGCATCCCTCGTACGTCGAGGGGCAGATCCAGGGTGGCGCAGTGCAGGGTGTCGGCATGGCGCTGACGGAGGAGTACTTCTACGACGACAACGGCATCCTGCGGAACTCGAGCCTGCTCGATTACCGCATGCCAACGGCGCTCGATGTGCCGATGATCGATGCGGTCCTGCTCGAAGTGCAGAACCCGAGCCACCCGCTCGGTGTGCGAGGCGTGGGCGAGATTCCGCTCGTGCCACCGATGGGTGCGATCGCGAATGCCATCTATCACGCAGTCGGTGTGCGCCCGCGCGTGTTGCCCGCAAGCCCGCGGGTGCTGCTCGCTGACCTGCTTGACGCGGAAGGCAATGCATAGCTCATACGTTTACGTGTACGTAAACACAGTGACGGGACGCCATAGCGTCCCGTCACTGTGTGCTGTGGCTTGTTGTGACGCGCGCTCACACGGCGTTTACCTGATCACACGTCGTCGTTAACGTGTACTCCCGATGCTCCACCCCTCACACAGACATGAGGGGCAAGGAGCACACAGATGACTCAGCGTCGAACGGGCGCACGATCGATCTCCCGGCGCACACTGCTGCGAGGTGGCCTCGGTGCCGCCGGACTGTTGGCGCTGCAGTGCGTGCCCGGTTTGAGCGGCATCGCATCCGCAGCGGTGAGTACTGGTCCGGGTACAGCGGTCTCCTCGTACCTCTTTCCGGTGGCGGATGGCGTCGACATCAAGGCGCTGCTCACCGTCAAGGACAAGAAGGCCGACAACGGCTACGCGATGGTCGGCATCCCCGACGGCCTGGGCATCATCCCCGGCACCGACAAGTTCACCCTCCTGATGAACCACGAGCTGGGCGACACCGTCGGTGTCGCGCGCTCGCACGGCTCGAAGGGCGCCTTCGTCTCCAAGTGGACGATCGACAAGACGACGCTGAAGGTCCTCGAGGGCTCTGACCTGACGACCTCGGCGAACACGGTCTACAACTGGAACCTGGCGACGCGGACCTACACCACCGGCACCACGACGTGGAACCGGTTCTGCTCCGCCGACCTCGCCGACGCCGCCGCCTACCTGAACGGCACGAAGGGGACCAGCGCCCGCATGTTCATGAATGGCGAGGAGGCCACGGGCGGTCGCGCCTGGGCGCACATCGTCACCGGCCCGACGGCCGGCCAGTCGTGGGAGCTGCCGCGCTTCGGTCGCTCCGCGTGGGAGAACCTGCTCGCCAGCCCCTTCTCGAAGGACAAGACCATCGTCATCGGCCTCGATGACGGGTCGGTGAACACCGCGCCGGTCGCTGAGAACTACCCCTGCGAGGTCTTCGTCTACATCGGCACTAAGCAGGACGCCGGCACGGACATCGAGCGAGCCGGTCTCACGAACGGCAAACTGTACTCGATCCGCCTCCCGCTCGGTGGCGGCAAGTTCATCACCGAGGAGAAGGACAACTTCGCTTTCGGTGACACGGCGTATGTGCCCTCGGCGCGGTTCGAGCTCGTCGAGCTCGGCAGCGGCGGCGATGTCAGCACGATGTCCGCGCTCGAGATCGAGCAGGACTGCATCGCGAAGAACGCGCTGCGCATGCAGCGCATCGAGGACGGTTGCTGGGACCCTCGGGCTGCGAAGAAGAACGACTTCTACTTCGCCACGACCGCCAGCCCGACGCAGAACAGCCGGCTGTGGCGCCTGAGCTTCGATGACCTCGATGCCCCGGAGAAGGGCGGCACCCTGACCGCGCTGCTCAAGGGCGACGAGGGTCAGTTCATGCTCGACAACCTGACGATCGACTCGCTGGGTCGCATCATCCTGCAGGAAGACCCCGGCAATCAGGCGCGCATCGCGAAGGTCTGGCTGTACGGCATCGACAGCAAGAAGTTCATCGAGATCGCTCGCCACGACCGCGGGTACTTCGACCCGATCTTCACCGGCCAGAAGTTCTTCCAGACGCAGGACGAAGAGTCCTCGGGCGTCGTCGACGCCTCGTCGGTGCTGGGTGCGGGGTGGTTCCTGCTCGCGGTGCAGTCGCACCGCGTCATCACCTCGACGGACCCCGACCTCGTCGAGGAGGGCCAGCTGCTCGCAATGTTCGTGCCCCCTACCGTCGGTGTGTAGGGGGCGATCCTAGCCCCGCTTCTCAGGAAGCCCGCCACCCCCGGCGGGCTTCCTGCTGTTTCCGCGATCGCTGATGAAGCTTGTGAATGACGTATGTAATCTAATGGGGCAGATACGGAGTGCGCCCGTGGCCTTCGTCACCATCGCCGGCCACCTGGGTGCAGTCGGCGGCATCCCGACCCGTGTCGCCGAGGAACTCGGCTACTTGCTCGCGGATCGGCGGTTGCTGACGCAGGCGGCGGGCGCGCTCGGTTGGTCCGAGCCACAGGCCGAGGCCTACGACGAGCGCACCGACGCGCAGCGCGGTCGTATGTCGCAGTTTCTCTCCGAGTTCGTGCACCTCGCCCCATCACGCCGATCGATGACATCGACGCCTACACGCTCGAATCGCTTGCGCTTGGCGCCTATGGTGACTGGGTGGCGAGCGCGGAGATGCGTCCGGCCGACCGACGCTTCCTCGGAGTGCTGACGGCGCTGGTGAAGAGCCTCGCCGAGGCGGGCGACGTAGTGATCGTGGGTCGAGGTAGCCAGGCCATCCTTGGCGACCGAAACGATGCCGTTCACGTACAGGTAGTGTGTGACCTCGAGGAGCGCGTGCGCCGGATTGCCGAGCGCGACAGCATCGAGGCTGCCGCGGCAAACGCGCGCATTCAGGAGTCCGACCGCGAGCGGAACCCCTGGTACCGCAAGTACTTCAGTGTCGACTTCGAATCTCCGCATCTGTACGACGTGATCCTCAATACGGCACGTCTCGGTGAAGACGAGGTCACCCACCAAGTGATCTCTCTCGTTCGCGCACGCGTCACCTCCTAACGCTCTAGCCCACGTTAAAACCATCATGCGTGAGCGTGATACTGTCGCGCCCTGACGAGACAGGGAGACCGCGATGGCGCAGGAACAGGTAGCGACAACCGACGAGAACGCGGTCGCTCCCCCCGTCGAGGAGAGCTGGTTTGCGCGCATCAGCGGCGCGATGCGCGACCCGCACTACCGCAACTTCTACTTCGGCAACATCCTGCAGTTCGGTTCCATGAACATGCAGCTGGTCGTGCGCGGCTGGCTCGTCTTCCACATCACTGGCTCGTTCGCCGCACTCGGCACGATGTCGCTCGCGAACGCGATCCCGACCCTCTTCTTCTCGCCGATCGGCGGTGTGATCGCGGACCGCGCGCCGAAGAAGACCATCATTCAGGTCGGCCAGGCCTATAACGCAGTCAACGCGGCGATCCTCGCGATCCTGGCAGCCGGATTCTTCGGACTGCAGCTTGAGTTCTGGCACCTGTTCTTGAGTGCGTTTCTGCAGGGCATGGTCAACTCCGTAATGCAGCCCTCGAGGCAGTCGTTCATCTCCGACATCGTTCCGCGCGAGAAGCTGACGAACGCGATCGGCCTCAACGCGACGGCGCAAACGTTCATGCAGCTCACCGCGCCGGGACTCGCGGGCTTCATGATCGCGGTCTACAGCCCGGCGATCGTTTTCTGGACGATGGCCGCGATGTACGTCGTCGCCGTGTTCTTTACGGCGCGCCTCCCGAAGCACCCCCTGTATGCGTTCGTGCGAGGTCAGGGCGCGGTGCCCGGTGGCGCGATGGGTCGAGGCGGCCACGGTCGCCCGCCTTCAGGTTTCGCGGACCTCGTCGCGGGCTTCAAGTACGTGGCGCACGACCAGACGATCCGCACCGTGATCGGCGTGAACTTCCTGATCGTGGTCGTGGCGATGCCGTACACGCAGCTGCTGCCTGGCTTTGTGCAGGCCGTGCTCCACAAGGGCGCGTTCGAGCAGGGCGTGTTGCAGAGCGTGCAGGGCCTCGGCGCGCTGGGTGGAGCGATGTTCGTCGCGACAGCGGCCGCGACTGGACGGGGGAAGATGTTTCTGTTCTGCGGGGCGCTGCTCGGCGCGGGCATCCTGGCGTTCTCGTTCTCGACGAGCTACTGGCTGTCGATCCCGATCATGATGATCATTGGCGCCGGTCAGACCGGACGTATGGCGCTCGGCCAGGTGCTGATCCAGAGCTACTCGGAAGAGCAGTATCGTGGGCGAGTGATGTCCGTCTGGTTCATGGAGTTCGGGCTCGTGCAGTTCGGCACGTTCATCGTTGGCATCATGGCCGAGTTCCTCGGCCCGCAGATCGCGATCGGTGGCATGGCGGCAGTGCTGCTCGCGATCATGTGCCTGCTCTTCGTGCGCGGGAAGGTCATGCGCGCACTCGACTGACGAGCTAGCGCGCCGGCGTCGGCTCTTCCTGCAGGTCCTCGAGCACGCCTTCCTGTAGCCGTGGTACGAGGAAGAACGCCGGCACGATGATGTAGATCGCGACCGCGATCCACGTCGAAACGAACGCTGTCGCGATCGCAACCGCATAGAACACCGGACCGACCGACCACTTTCTCAGCAGTCGCACGCGCGCTGCTCGATTCACCGTCGACGACATCAGGTCCGGCTTCGCCCAGAACGCCACGTAGCAATAAGTGAGGATCGCCGTGACTGCGGTGATCAGGCTGAGCAATCCGTAGGCCACGACGGCGATGGGCTCGGTCGGGTACTCGGCGATGAACTTCGTCGTGAATGGGATCAGCGTGATCCAGAGCAGCAGAATCATGTTCGCCCACACGAGGCGATACGTGTCGCGCTCCAACCGGCGAGTGAGCGCGACGTGGTTGAGCCAGTACACCAGGATCGACAGGAACGAGAACACGAACGCCACGAGCGACGGCGCGACCGCTCCGAGGCTGTGCCACAGCTCCGCTGACGTGTGATTCGCGGGAATCTCCGGCACGTGAATCTCGAGCACCAGCAGCGTTGCGACGATCGCGAATACACCGTCGGTCAGGAAGTCGACTCGTTCGAGGCGCTCCATGCGCTCATCCCTTCCGCCATGCGGAGGCGCCGCTCGTGACCGCGGGATGATAGGGCGCGTCGGGCCGAGGAGAGAAGAGGCTAGCGGCCGAACCGCCGTCGCTGCGCACTCGGGGTCGAGGTAGCCGTCGGGATTGCCGTCGGTGTCGAGGTGGGCGTGCTCGTCGGGCTCGGTGTAGCGCTGGCGGTGGGTGCCGCTGTGGCGGTTGCCGTGGGCGTAGCCGTCGCCGTGACGGTGGGCCGCGCGGTCGCGGTCGGTGTGGGTGTCGAGGTGCTGCGCGGCGTCGCGGTCGGAGTCGGCGTTTGCGTCGGGGTGCTCGTCAGCCGTGGCGTCGGGAACGGTGTCGGCTCGCGCCAGGGCAGCGGGGTCGGCGTGCGGCGTACCGGCTCGGGCGTTGGGATGTAGCGCGGCACGACGGTCACGACGACGGTCGTGCTGCGGAGGTCCTGCGCGGCCGCGGCGCTGGCGGTCGGCGTCGTCTTCGTGAGCAACGAGGCGACCTCGTCGCTGCCCCGGTTGGTGCTGCTGTTCGTGCGCGCGGCGTTCTCGCGAGTCGTGCGGGTTGGGGTCGCCGTCGCGGCCTGTTTCGGACGTGGCGTCGCCGTCGGCGCGGGGATCAGCGGCGCGGAGGTGTCGGTAGTGGTGAAGTTGGTGCGGCGGATCGGCTGGTAGCGCTCGTCGTAGGCGATCACGTGGTAGATGGCCTGGCGCGGGGTCTCCTCGAACACCCACACGCGCGAGCGCTCCTCGTTCGCCCACGCGGCGAAGAGGCGGATATGCCCGTAGCCGCGCGGGTCTTGCCTCGTGGTGAGGTTCATCGCATCGCCGGGCAGTAGCTCGTCCTTGGAGATGGCCTTCGAGTACAGGTAGAGCGTGTCAGTGGTCTGCCGCGACAGGCCCCAGGTCTTGCTGACCCAGGCAGAGCAGTCCATGCCGGCGCTGGTGTTACCACCCCAGACGTAGGGGATGCCGAGCATCGCTTGGGCGCTCGAGAGGATAGTGCTGGCGGCGAAGGAGGGCGGCCCGGCCTGTTTCCACTCGACGGGGGCGGGCTCGGCGACCGGCTGCTGGGGCGGCGGCATCGGCGCGCCGTCCGCGGGCATGCCGAGGTCGGCGAAGGGGTCGGGCGCGGGGAAGAGCGGGGGCGTGTCGGTGGCCTCGTCGTCGCCGACCTCGAGCCCCACGGTCAGCGTGCTGCTGGCGTATGCGAGATTGGCGGCCAGGCGATTGGCTCGATCGGCCTGCGCCACGGAATCAGCCTGTGCGAAGGCGACGCCCAGTACGAGCAGCCAGCCCATCACTACGAGTTCGCGCCGCATCGAGCCCCCACCACAAGGACGACCTGTGTGGTCGGCGGGCGACCAGATGGGCGCACACCTACCGAGAACAACAACGGTCTGGTGGAGCAGTCGTTACGGCTTCGTCACAAATTGTTAGATCGCGTCCGAGACCGGCTCTGGCAGAGGAACGAGAATGAGCGAGAAAAAAGCCGAACGGACTCGAATGAGTCGGATCAAGAAAAGTTGCAGCGATCTCTCAACCGGGAATACCTGGCGCACGAATCGCCGTCCCACGGAAGCAGGAGACGCTGTACGGGAAGTCCTGCGTCATCACGTAGTGGTACGAGGTGACGGTCTTCCCATCGAGCACGATCTCGCTGGTCATCCCGTGGCATTCGTCGAGGTCGCTGGTGGTCAGGATGTCGCCCGCCGCGATCCTCGGGCCAGTGATCGGATAGCCGTCCAAGGCGAAGCCGACGACGGTCTTCGCGTCCCACGAGGGCAGGCACGGCGAGAGGTCGTGGTAGTGGTACTCGCCGGACATCTGCGGGTGACCGGCGCAGGCGTCCTGCACCTCCCACGCCCCGGCGTCGCGTCCGCCCGCGTCGAAGCCGTCGAAGAGCGGCACGCCATCGAGCATCACGCCGACCTCGCCGCCGATGCAGTTCGTGCCCATGCCCGAGGGCGTCGAGGTCAGGTCGTAGCGCAGCGACTGCGCTCGGATCGTGTTCGGGTTGCGGTCATACCTCGACGCCGGGTCGGAGGAGGCCACGGGGTAGACGCCGGTTGGGTGCGTTGGCAGTGCGTTGGTGCTGATCACACGGCGCCCACCACTGACAGTCATCGAGAACGACGCGTTCGGCCACTAGACCGAACCTTGGATTGCCGCCTTGGTGTTCGAGTTCCACGTGCTGTCCGCGTTGAACCACGGCCCCTTGGCCTGCGCGCCCGCCTGACCGGCCGGCACGAACTCGGCGCGGCACACGAGGATGTAGCCCTTGCGCGCTGTGCCCGTCACGTAGCGTCCATCGCCCACTGGCAGGATGCCGTTCGCGTACTTGTCGCCGTGCGACGCCGCCGGCGCGCTGGGTGCTGCGTTTGAGCCCGAAGGTGCTGAGGTACTCGGTGCGCCCGAGGCAGGACGCGACTCGTTGGTGGCGCCTGCAGAAGCGGACTGCGCGGCACCGTTCGAGCTCGACGCTCCGGCTGTAGCGGACGTTCCGTTTGCGGTGGCTGTGCCGGAGGTAGTGGTCGCGCTCGATGCGCCGGCGCTCGCTGTGCTGCTCGTCGCGGTTGGCGTGATGACAGCGGCGGCAGGCTTCGCTGCGCCGCAGGCAAGCGCAATCAAACTCACGCCGAACGCCAACAGAGTCATTGCAAAACGGGTTGTAGGGTGACGCACACTGAACTCCTCGGGAGCCGCGGCGCAGCGGTTCGGGTAGAAACCTAGCATGTGAATCCTCGGAAGGGATATTCGCCCGAGGACGCCCGCATATCGATGGGAAGTTACCACCATGACCCACGACGACGATCAGGACGACCGCCACGATCGAGGACTGCAGTACGACCTCGGCACGCTGCGCTGGCAGCGCCGGCGTGTGATCCAGATGGTGTCCGGCATGGCGCTCGTCGTGCTGGTCGGTTGCACCACGAAGGAGTCGCAGCCCGCGGTGACCTCGACGCCGGGTGGCCCCTCGACCTCCGCCGTGCTGACGCTGACCGTCACACCGATTCCGACGAGTGCGACTCCGGTGTCCGCATGCACGGTGATCCCAACCGAGACCGAGGGCCCGTACCCCGGCGACGGAACGAACGGTCCGAACGCGCTCAAGCAGAGCGGCATCGTGCGGCGCGACATCCGCTCCAGCGTTGGCACCTCGACGACGAGGGCCGAGGGCGTGCCGTTGTCGGTTGCGCTGACGATCGTGGACACCAAGAACGGCTGCAAGCCGATGGCCGGTGCTGCCGTGTACGCGTGGCACTGCGATCGCGCCGGGCGCTACTCGATGTACACGCAGGGCGTGACGAACGAGAACTACCTGCGTGGTGTGCAGGAGGCCGACGCGAACGGCGTCGTGCACTTCGACACGATCTTCCCCGCCGCCTACCAGGGTCGCTGGCCGCACATCCACTTCGAGGTCTACCCGACGCTCGCGAAGGCTTCATCGTCGGCGAACAAGATCGCTACTTCGCAGCTCGCGCTGCCGGAGGCGGAGTCGAACGCGGTGTATGCGACGGCGGGCTACGAGCAGAGCGTCGCGAACATGAAGCAGACGCCGCTGTCGCGCGACATGGTGTTCAGCGACGGCGTCACCACGCAGATGCCAACGATCAGCGGCAATGTGAAGGACGGGTACCAGGCGGCGCTGGTGGTCGGCCTCTAGCGCGAGCTACGTGCGCGGCGGTCGCCAGCTGACGACCGCTGTGTACGTCCGCCCACCGGCGATCGGCACCGTCTCGCTGCTGTAGATATCGAGGTAGGCCTGGCGCAGCCGCGCCTGGTCAGCCTCGGAGTCGGTTGCGCCGAAGCGCCAGCCTTGCTGCCGCACTGCGTCGTCGATCGGCACCTGGCGCGGTGCGGGCGCAGCGAACGTGCCGACCTCGAATTCGCGGCCGAGTGCGCTCATCAGTGCGACGAACTCGCGCGCTCCTGGCAGGATCGCGAGTGGCTCGCCGCGGAAGCGCTCCCAGACCTCGGGATCCGGCGTTCGAGGTGCGCGGTCTGCGAGCGCGATCACGCAGAGCCGCGTCGCCTGTCGCTCCATGGCCTCGATGAAGCCGACCGGATCGTCGTTCGTGTAGAGCATGTTCGCCGCGAGTGCGACGCTCGGCTGCGGGAGTCGCGCTGCATCGTTGGGCCAGCGTGCATCGATCAACTCGAGGTTCGGGCGGCTGGCACTGCTCGCACCGTCGGTGAGCGCGTCACGCATCGTCGAGGAGTTGTCGACGGCGATTCACGCGGGCGACTGATTCGCTGAGCGGGATCGCGAGTCGGCCCGCGCCGGCGCCGATGTCCATCAGCACGTCATCGGCGCGCAGCAGCGAGCGCAGGTACTCGAGCTCTTCGCTCTCGGATGCACCCGCGCGGAACATCGGCACGCGCGCGGTCCAGAACGCCTCGTTCGCGAGCTCCGGCGCAGCGGTGAGTCGTGCGCCTTGCTCTTGCACGGCCGCGACGAGCGCGTGCCATGCCTCGCGAGCCTGCTCGGCTGTCGGGCGGATCGCCGAGGTATCCTCGGGCATCAGGCGTTGATCGGTGCGCTGCTGTCGGTGAGTGGCTGCGCACTGCGCTGGCGCAGCACGGAGATGCCCTCGGCGCAGACGGACACAGCGACCTCGGCTGGATTCGCCGCGCCAATGTCGAGGCCGATCGGGCCGCGGTAGCGCGCAATCTCGTCATCGGACAGCTCGAGCGCCTGCAGGCGTCGTCGTCGGCCTTCCTGATTGCGCCGCGAACCGAGGCCGCCGACGTAACCCACACCGCCGCGCAACGCCTTCGACAGGATCGGCGCGTCGATGTCTCGGTTGTGGGTGAGCAGCACGAGCAGATCGCCCGCGCCCATCAGATCGAGTTGTGCCTCGACCGCCGGGAGGTCATCGCCAAGGATGGTCGGCTCCCAGTGCAGCAGCCGCGCCTGGTCGGCAATCGCTTCGGCGACGATGCCGCCGCCGACTACCAGCAGGCGCGTCACCGAGATGAAGCACTCCACGAAGAGCTGCGTGTCGCCGACTGCAACGAGTCGGTGCGCGGGCACGCCGGCGTCGAGCAGCTGCTGTGCTTCCTCGCGCGCGATCGTCTCGATCGCCTCACTCGGCATCGAGCCGGTGACGTTGCCCTCGCGGTCGAGGCCGAGCATCTCGCTCGCGCCGACGACGGCGACGATCACAATCGGGGTCTGCGCGCGGAACGCGTCCCACGCCCAGCCCTCGATTGCCGCGACCGGCTGCAGCAGCACGTCGGCAGAGCCGCCCTCGAGGTAGCCCGCGGCGACGCCCTCGTCATAGGAGATGCGCGTCTCGACCATGCGCGTGGTCAGCTCGCCGCTGGCCAGCAGCGCCTGTGCCGCCTCGACCAGCTGGGGCGTCATCGTGCCGTTGAGCAAGGTGCCCTCGACGCCGCTGGCGGAGATCGCGAGCGACTCGCCTTCGCGGCGCGAGCCGAAGCCGCGCAAGGCCATCGGCCGCGCGATCACGCCTGGGACGGCCGAGCGATTCCAGATGTCGACCGTGCTGACGAGGTCATACACGAGCAGCGCCTTTCCAAGCATCGGCGCGGTACTTGCGAGCCGATTCGTCGAATATATACTCAAGCAATGAGTACCGCCCGGGCCGATATCTACGAATCGGAAGATGAAGAGAGCGGCGCTGCGCTCTCGCCGGCGCAGTACGCCGTCCTCGGGCTGCTGCAGGAGACGCCGGCGCACGGCTACTCGCTCCAGCGCGCCTTCATGCAGGGCGGCGACCTCGCGACCGTGCTGCCGCTAGAGCAGGCGAGCCTCTACGCCGCGCTCAAAGAGCTCAACACCCACGGCCTGATCCAGGGCGTCGAGGTGCGCGAGGGCCTGCGCCCGCCGAAGACCGTCTACGAGCTGACGCCCGAGGGCACGCGCGTGCTGGACCTGTGGCTGAAGCGCCCAGTTGAGCGGCTACGCCAGGTGCGGCTCGATTTCCTGCTCAAAATCTATTTCACGCGCAAACGAGGAAAGCGCGTCGTGCGCTCGCTTGTCGATGCGCAGGTGGCCGCATGCCACGAGTACCTCTCGCAGCTCGAGGCGCATGCTGCCGAGATCGAGCTCGACGACTTCGCGTACCTCGTGGTCGAGTCGCGCACGAGTGCTGCCCGCAGCACGCTCGAATGGCTGCGTGAATACCGTCGCAGACTCTAGACGTACGCCGACTCCGGTGAGGTGCCAGTGACCGACATGGCTGCGTCCCGCGCAGGCGGCCGAGGCTCGCAGCGCGTGTGGTCGCTGGGCGCATTGTTCGCCTCGCCTGCGCTGCTGTTCGCGGCGTTTGTCGTCGTGCCGCTGCTCGCGCTCGCGTTACGTGGTTGGCAGGACGGCCAGGTGGCCGATCGGCTCACCTCGTCGTTCGTGCTGCACGCACTCCAGCTCTCGTTCGTGACCAGCACGCTGTCGTTGGCGATTGCGCTGGTGTTCGGTATCCCCGCCGCCTACCTGCTCGCGCGCGCACGGTTCCCCGGCTATCGGTTGCTCACGATCATCGTCGAGCTGCCGATGGTGCTGCCGCCGACTGTCGCTGGTGTCGCGCTGCTCGTCGCGTTCGGACGACGCAGCTTCATCGGCTCGACGCTCGACGAGGCGGGCATCAGCCTCGCGTTCTCGACGACCGCTGTCGTGCTCGCCCAGCTCTTCGTCTCGGCTCCCTTCCTCGTGCGTTCGCTGCAAGCGGGCTTCGAGGCGATCGACCCAACGTTCGAGGACGTCTCGCGCACACTCGGCATCTCGGAGCTGCGCACGTTCTTTCGCGTGACGCTGCCGCTCGCTCGTCCCGCGCTGCTCTCGGGTGCGGTCCTCTGCTGGACGCGCGCGTTGAGTGAGCTTGGCGCCACGCTGATCTTCGCGGGCAACTTCGAGGGCCGCACGCAGACGATGCCGCTCGCGATTATCACCGCCTTCGAGTCGAATGCTGGCCTCAGCGGTGCGATCGCGCTCTCCCTCGTGCTGCTCGTGGTTGCACTCGTGCTGCTCGTGGCGGCGCGCTTCGTGACGCGCGGCCATCGAGGTGCGCTGTGATCGTCGCCGACATCCAGAAGCGCCTCGGCACGTTCGAGCTCGACGTGCAGTTCGATGCCGACCACGAGACTGTCGTGCTCTTCGGCCGCTCGGGCTCGGGCAAGAGCCGCACGCTCGCCGCGGTGGCAGGCCTGATGCGCCCCGACAGCGGCCGCATCGCGATCGCTGGCCGCACGGTCTACGACGGCGCATCGAGGATCGACGTGGCCCCGCAGCAGCGGAACCTCGGCCTCCTCTTCCAGCAGATCGCCGTCTTCCCGCACATGACCGCCGACGAGAACATCGCGTACCCGCTCACCGGCTGGAGCGCCGAGGCGCGCGATCGCCGTGTGCGCGAGCTGAAGGAGCTGCTGCGCATCGAGGACCTCGGCGCGCGCTATCCGGCCCAGCTCTCGGGCGGCCAGCAGCAACGTGTCGCACTCGCACGTGCGCTCGCGCGGCCCGTCGATGGCCTGTTGTTGGACGAGCCGTTCTCGGCGCTCGACGAGGGTTTGCGAGGCGACCTGCGCGCTGAGCTGCTGCGATTGCGCAGCGACCTCGATGTGCCCGTGATCTGCGTGACGCACGACCTGCGCGAGGCGCACCTGCTCGCCGACCGCATCGCGGTGATCGAGGCGGGCCGCACCCTCCAGTTCGCCCCGCGCGGCGAGGTGTTCCAGCACCCGGCGTCGCGTCAGGTCGCCGAGCTCACCGGCGTGCGCAACATCTTTGCTGCGCGCGGCCTCGGTGGCTCCCGTGTCGAGCTCGATGGCGTCGCGTTCGAAGTGGCCACGCCGGTCGCCGCAGGCGCCACGCTCGACGTCGCGATTCGTTCGGAGCGCTGCCTGCTGCGGCGTATCGAGCCCGGTGAGGCGCTTCCGCCGAACTGCTTCGTCGCCGAAATCACCTCAGAGCTCGCGTTCGGCAGCACCTACACGCTCCGCCTCGATCCGGTTGGCCCTGGCCCTACCGTGGAGGCCGAGGTGTCGTCGCACCCCTACGACGTGCTGGGCATCGCCACCCGCAAGCGCTGGGTGGTCGAGTTGCCCGCGAACGATCTGCACGTCATGCAGGCGTCCTGACCGACTACTATCGAGACGCGCGAGGAGCACACCATGACCACGCAATACAACGAGCTGACCCCGGACGAGCGCCACGTCATCGAGCAGAAGGGCACCGAGCGTCCCTTCACCGGTGAGTACGATGACTTCTACCAGGCCGGCACGTACATCTGCCGTCGCTGCAATGCGCCGCTCTACCGCTCGGACGACAAGTTCGATGCGCACTGCGGCTGGCCGGCGTTCGACGACGAGATCACCGGTGCCGTGCGTCGCCTCCCCGACCCCGATGGCATGCGCATTGAGATCGAGTGCGCGAACTGCAACGCACACCTCGGGCACGTCTTCCTGGGTGAGCGCCTGACGGAGAAGAACACGCGTCACTGCGTGAACTCGCTCTCGATGCGCTTCATTCCGGTCAGCGAGGGCTAACCCAGGCACGCGCATGGCCACGCAGGTCGTTGGCCGCACGCAATCGAGTGACAACGTTTACCCGACGCAAACCGTCGGTTCACAACACGCGCCTACGGTTGGTGCATGCCAAATTTCGCCTGCCCCGACTGCGGCACGCTGCTCGTACACGGCGACTGTCTTCGTTGCGACAACACGCTCGCGACTGGGCACAGTCGTCGACGATCGTGACGGTGTTCGAGCCCGCCTCAACGCCTTCGCGACTACAGCGCGAGCTCGTCGCTAGCGCCTGACCCCTTCCGGCGCGCGTGCTACGTTTGCAAGGAAGCGAACGAGGCACGCATGGCCACGCAGGACGACGTCCGTCGCATCGCACTCGCCCTGCCACAAGCCGTCGAGGGCGAGGACCACTTTGCGTTCTCGGTGCCGACGCGCGGCAAGCAGCGTGGCTTCGCGTGGGTCTGGATGGAGCGCGTCGAGCCGAAGAAGGCACGCGTTCCGCAGCCCGAGGTGCTCGCCGTCCGCGTCGCGAACCTCGAGGAGAAGGAAGCGCTCCTCGCGCTTGGTGAGGCCTGCTTCTTCACGGAGCCGCACTACCACGGCTTTCCGGCCATCCTCGTGCGACTCGCCGCGATCGAGGTGGACGACATCGAAGCGCTCTTGATCGAGGCGTGGCGCTGCATGGCGCCGAAGCGCCTCGTAGCCCAATACGACGCCCAGACCGAGGCCTGAACCACTCTCGAGTAGCGCTCCCTGCGGTGTCCCTCCGACTCTCTTGCGAACCTCCTCTATCACAGACGTGCTATAACAATCGAGCATGTCCGTCTTACGTGAGGAGTAAGCCGTATGTCAGAACTCGGAACGCAGACCGTTACTCGAAGAACAGTGCTGCGAGGCCTTGGCACGGGAGCTCTCGGGCTTGCCGGCGCTGCCTTGCTGGGCTGTGGAGCCAAGCCAGCCGGCGGCGGAGCCCCTGCCGCCTCCAGTCAGGGCCAGGAGCAGGGCGGCAAAGGCAATGGTGCATGGCTGCCGCTCGTCGCGCCCGTGGTGCAGGGCAAGCCGAAGAACGGCGGCACCTTCAACTACGCCGCCACGGCATCGTTCCTGCAGCATGACCCGGGCACGGCGCTCGCCGGCAACGTCTGGCACGTGATCGGCGAGAAGGGCCTCGAGCCCGACCCGCAGACCGCCTCGATCCGCCCGCACGTGCTGACCTCGTGGGAGGTCGCTGACCCGAGCGGCACCACGCTGATCTTCAAGGTCGCGCCCAACCTCTTCACCCACAACATGGCGCCGTTCAACGGCCGCCAGTTCACGGCTGAGGACGTCGCATGGAATATGGAGCGCATCGGCGGCCTCTACGCCGAGAAGCTCAAGATCCCGCTGTCTGCGTTCCAGCGTGCCTCGATGGTCGGCAACATTCAGAAGGCGGTCGCTGTCGATCCGCTGACCGTGAAGGTCACGCTCTCGAAGCCGAACTCCTCGTTTTTCAACGGCCTCATGGACACTCGAGTCCCGTTCGCGCCGAAGGAGATGGACGACGTCGGCTGGACCGACCCGATGAAGATGGGCGGCATTGGCCCGTACCAGATCACCTCGTCCATCAAGGACCAGGCGATGACCTTCAAGAAGTTCGATAAGTACTTCCGACCGGGCGAGCCGCACTTCGACAACTACAACATCCCGATCGTCCCGGATCGCACGGCAACCATCGCTGCGTTCCTCAGCGGTCAGAACCAGCTGATCACGAACCTCGTGCCGACCGAGATCGATTCGATCCGCAAGGTGAAGCCGGACTCGCAGCTCTACAGCTGGATCGACTCCAACTGGAACCATTTCCGCCCGGGTATGGCGTACGAGCCATTCCGCGACTTCCGAGTGCGCAAGGCGATCTCGCTCGCCATGGACCGCAACGCGCTCAGCGACGCGTACTACGGCCCCGGCTGGGGCTATCAGTCCTCGATGTGCCCCGGCTACCCCGAGGCCTGGCGTCCCGAGAAGGTGAAGGCGCTGCCCGGCTACAACCCGGACACGAAGGCCGCCGACCGCGCCGAGGCGCAGAAGCTGATGACCGCCGCTGGCTACCCCAACGGCAAGGGCCTCGACTGGGACATCATCTTCACCGCGAGCACCGGATCGAGTGTCGCCAACGACGACTCGACCCGCTTCATCGCGCAGATGCAGTCGCAGTTCTCGGATATCAAGATCGTGATCAAGCCCCTGCCGGATAGCGCGACCTTCGCGACGCAGCAGGCGGCCGGCAAGTTCAAGATGGTGGCGTACACCATCACCGCCGCGCCGGACGCGGTCGTCGAGATGACCTCGCAGTACTACACGGGTGGCAGTCGCAACTACGGGCAGTTCACCGACAAGAACGTCGATGCGCTGCTCGACAAGGCGCAGGTCGAGCTCAACAGGGACGCTCGTACCAAGCTGATGGACGACTTCCAGGGCAAGTTCGAGACGGACTGGATGCCGATGTACGTGCTCCGTGCCAACCCGGCGCGTCACTTCATCCCTGGCAACGTCGGTGGCTACGACACCGTCGCCGGTACCTGGTACGGCTACTCGTACTACACGAAGGCGTCGCGCTGGTTCTACGTCGAGGCGTAACCCTCGAG
>QWQU01000014.1 GCA_003670735.1 Chloroflexota bacterium
ACGACTTGCCCCACTGCGCCATGAACTCGTCGAACTCCGGGTCGAGGCCGGCGAGCTTCCGCTTCAGCATCTCGTTCAGGTCGTGTGTCATCTGCTGAGTGGCGCGCAGATCGTCCGGCGTCAGCTCTGAGATCTGTTTCTGCATACCCTCGAAGTACTGCTGCAGCATCTGCTTCTGCAGCACATCGAGCAGCTCATCAAAGTCGGCACGCGCGCCGGGGTCGAGGAAGTCATAGTCCCGCAGCGCACCGACTCGACCGCCAGGATCAGGCGGCAGCGACTGCAGTTGTGAGAGCCGCTGCTCGGCGATCCCGTGCAACGTGCGTCGAGCACGCTCCGTGTCCTCGTCCGCGGCAGCATCGCCCGGCGTCGACTCCGCGATCCGCCGCTCGACGGTCGTCCGCTCGCGCGCGATCACCTCATCGAGGCGTTGCAGCAGCTCACCGAACACATCGTCGAGGTGGTAGCGCTCGAGTTGTGCGTCGCGTCGTTCGCGCACCCGGTCGAACATCTCACGCAGCCCTGGCACGCGGCGGTTGCCTGCCGTCTCCGCGCCCTGCTCCGTCATCCGCCGCACCGCGCGCCGCATGTCCCCGCCATCGAGCACATCACGCGCCAACGCATCCATCAGGTCAGAGGCCGCAAAGACCTCGACATGCTGCGAGCCATCCCATGCCCGGTAGCGGTAGGCGGTCACCCGCCCATCCTAGCCTCGCCCCGCCAGCCCTGCCGGATGCGGTGCCCAGGGCGGAGCCGACCGTACTGGGAAGTCACGGTAGGATCGGCGCTCACCGGGAAGCGCCTGGAGGGCGATGTGCGGAGCAGCTACGGACGGTCCTCGCAGCGCCCCCGCCGAGGCTTCGGCCTCCCCGCAATCCTGGCGGCCGTGGCGCTGCTCCTCGCGGTCGCCGTCGCCCAGACCTGCCGCCCGCTCCCGGCCCTCTCAGCCGAGCCGATGCCGCCCACCATTGCCGCCTCCGAAGGCGCCACGCCGCCGTGGCCGACCGCCGGCTCAGCTGCACTCGGCCTCGCCGAGGGCGGCATCATCGGCGTCGCCAACGACAATCAGGCGCTCCCGCTCGCCAGCGTCACGAAGGTCATGACCGCCGTCGTCATCCTCGACAGCCACCCGCTCAAGCTCGGTGAGCCCGGCCCGACCATCACCATCAGCCACGCAGATGTCGTCGAGTACCTGCGCGAGGCCGGCGAGGACCAGTCCGTCGTCTCCGTTGCCGAGGGCGAGCAGATCTCCGAGCTCCAGCTGCTGCAGGGTCTGCTCATCCCCTCTGGCAACAACCTTGCTGACCTGCTCGCACGCTGGGACGCGGGCTCGATGGATGCGTTCGTCGCGAAGATGAACGCGAAGGCCGCATCGCTCGGCATGACCAAGACCAAGTACGCCGACGCGAGCGGCATTTCACCCGCCTCGATCGGTGCCGCCTCGGACCAGGTACGTCTCGCGCTTTACGCGATGAAGAACCCGGTGTTCGCGCAGATCGTCGGCATCCCGAGCGCGGACCTGCCCGTCGCCGGCACGGTGAAGACCACCAACAAGCTGCTCGGCTCGCACGAGATCGTCGGCATCAAGACCGGCAACACCGACGAGGCCGGTGGCTGCTTTGTCTTCGCCTCGATGCCGGAGATCAACGGCCAGCGTCGGCTCGTCGTCGGTGCCGTGCTTGGCCAGAAGGACCTCGACGCGGCCTTCACCGCCTCGGCCGTGCTCGCGGACGCCGCACCACAGACCGTGCGCCCAAAGACCGTGCTCAACGCGGGCACCAAGGTCGGTGCAATCACCGCCCCCTGGGGACAGAGCACCGAGGTACGCCCTGCCCAGGACGTCACCACGCTCGTCTGGCCGGGCGCGCAGGCGCAGACCAAAGTCGCGCTCGCGGTGCCGCCTGCACCCATCACCGCCGGCGCACAGGTCGGCACCATCACCGTCGAGCTCGGCGCGCAGCGCGTCAGCGTCCCGCTCAAGGCCGTCTCAACGATCGAGAAGCCTGGCTTCTTCTGGAAGCTCTTCCGCCGCTAACGTCCGGACGTCTTGCAACCGACCAGCGGCTGCGGTCGGGGGCCCGATCGCGGTTCTACATGAAACGGGCGGCTCGAAAGCCGCCCGTTCCGATCTCTGCTTGTCCGGACATTGGTGATCATGTCCGTATGCAATTTGTTTCACGTGAAACAACGCAGTTCCGAGCGCCCACCTCGAGCTACTCGGCGACTGCCGCCGAAGCCGGTGCATGAAGCGTCGAGGCCGCGTCCTCATCGTGGATCAGCAACGTCAGCACGACACCCACGAGCGCGAGCACGAACGCCGCAAGGAACGCCTCGTGGAACGCTGACACCGAGGCTTGCACCGCAGCGGCCTTCGCCAGTGCCGGCGTTGCGCCCGCCTTGGCTGCGGCAATCGCCGCCGTCTGCGGCGCGTGCGCAATCAGTCGCTCGCTGAGCACCGTCGCGAGGAGCGCCACGCCAATCGATGAGCCGACCTGTCGGTCAGTGTTAAACAGCGAGGATGCACGACCGATGCTCGGGGGCGCGATGCGCGCGAACGCTGCTGCCTGCAACGGGATGAACGTGAACGCCATCGCCACACCACGCAGGCAGAGGATTCCGATGATCATCCAGATCGGGGTGTCGATGTCGACCCACACCATGACGCCCGAGCTGATCGCGAACAGCAGTAGCGCGAACGCGAGCAGCCGCTTCGGACCGACCTTCGGATAGAGCCGTCCCGAGACCTGCGCGAACATCACCACCGTGACCGCCTGCGGTAGCAGGATCAGGCCAGTCTGGATCGCGGAGAGGCCACGCAGCTCCTGCAGGAACAACGTGAGCAGGAAGAACGCACCAATCAGACTCGCGGAGGCGATGAAGAACACGATGCTCGCGGAGCGGAACATGCGGTCCTTGTAGAGCCTCAGATCCAGCATCGGCTGTGCCGTGTGCAACTCGACCCAGATCAGTGCAGCAAACGCGACTACACCGACGATCCCCGTACCGAGTACCTCGAGCGTGCCCCAGCCCGCCTCCGGCCCGCGTGACAGCGAGTACAGCACCAACGCCAACCCCGAGGCCGACAACGCGAAGCCCGGCAGGTCGAACCCGCCCGCCGTCGGCTCCGTGTGCTCCTCGAGGAACAGCGCGGAGAACACGAGGCCGACCACACCGATCGGCAGGTTCACGAAGAAGATCCAGCGCCAGTTCACGTAGTCGACGAGGTAGCCACCGAGCACCGGCCCGACCGCCGGCGCGACGACCGTGGGGATCGTGAGAATCAGCGCCGCACGAGCACGTTCGGCGGGCGGGAACGCGCGGAACAGCATCGCCGTCCCGACCGGCGTCATCATGCCGCCACCGATGCCCTGGATGATGCGGAACGCGACGAGCTGCTCGCCGCCCTGCGCGAACCCGCACAGCGCCGAGCCCACACAGAATGCGGCGAGCGCGAAGATGAACGTCTTCTTCGTGCCGACCTTGTCGCCGATCCAGCCCGAAGCCGGGATCCAGACCGCGAGGCTCAGCAGATAGCCCGTAACGATCCACTCGAGGGTCGAGTGCCCGATGTTGAACTCGCGTCCAAGCGTCGGCAGCGCGACGTTCACAATCGTGAGGTCCATCAGGTCCATGAACAGACCGAACAGGAACGCCACGGCCACGATGTAGCGATACGGGAAACGGCTCACCAGATACTCCTCACGCTCGCCCGATGCCCCCGGGCGACGAGGTCTCGACCACACTCACGGCGCTCGACCCCGGCCGCAGCATGCGACCAGGTTGTGGAGCAGCGATGAGCAGTCCGAGGCGGTTCAATGGCTCTCGAAATGTCTGCGGACAGCATGCTCCGACCAGTGCTCAGGCACGACCGAGACACCACGCCCGAGCATCGCCCGAGGTGCCCTGCAGGCTCCCAGCGCGAGCCCCCGAGGGGTATGCTCGATCCATGCATGAAGGACTCCGTCTGTCCGTCCGCGAACTGAACAAGCTCGACGACCCGATCGTCGTCGCCGCCTTCTGGGGCTGGAGCGACGGCACCGGCACGGCCATGGCCGCCGCTCGCTACCTCCGCAACGAGTGGGGCGCGATGGAGCTGGCCAGCGTCGATCCGGACACCTTCTACGACCTCACCGTCGCCCGTCCGGTCATCCGCCGCCGCAATGGCGAGGCGACCGTGCGCTGGCCCGGCACCCGCTTCCACGTGGCACACCCGACCGGCAGCAAGCACGACGTGGTCTTCCTCGTCGGCCGCGAGCCGTCGCTGCGCTGGCAGCAGTACGCGGAGCTGGTCGCCGACTTCATGCAGGAGATCGGCTCGCACCGCTTCCTCGCGCTCGGCACCCGACCGGCGCTCGTCCCGCACACCCGGCCCGCGCCGCTCGCGCTGTCCGATGCACACGACGAGTTCAAGACGATGTTCGGCATGGAGTCCGAGGTGAGCCGCTACGAGGGGCCCACGGGCATCCAGAGCGTCGTCATCGCCCACCTCAAGAGCCTGGGCATGGAGACCGGTCGCCTCAGCGCACTGGTCCCCAACTACGTCGCCGGCGCGCCCAACCCGCACGCGATCATCTCGATCATCGAGGTGCTCGACCGCGGCCTCGGCACGAACACCGACCTCGAGCCGGTGCGCTCCGAGATTGCAGCGTTCGAGGAGCAGGTGGTCGACTCCAGCGAGGACCCGCCGAGCATGCGCGACAACGTCGTGCGGCTCGAGGAGCAGTACGACGCCCAGTCGCCGCCGAGCGACGAGCCGCAGGTATCCGACCTGCCATCGACCGACGAGATGCTGCAGGGCATCGAGGAATTGCTGCGTCAGCATCGTGGTGGTGGCGACAGTCCGGCGGAGCCCCAGCAGCAAGCCTAGGCTCAGCCGCCTACTGGCCGTACTCGTCCACGGCGGACGGGAAGCTGCACTGCTCCGGCTCAGGCGTGGCATTCGATGGGGTCGGGGTCACGACCGCCGGCGTCTCGCAGACCACGCCGTTCCAATACTCGACCGCATGCACGTTTGGCCCCGTCGGGAGCTCGGTCTCCATGTGGCTCACGGCTACCTCGAACTCATGTCCGAGCGCGGGAAGGTCCACCGCGCCGACTGAGACCGGGTGCTGCGAGACCACGAGCATGAACCACGCCATCAGCGCGAGCAGACCAAGGCGGAGCGAGGGCTGGTTCGACATCGTTCGTCCTGACAGGGTCGATCGGCCCGAGGTGGCCGCCCTGTGCGGTTCAATCGTACACCCAGACTCTCACGCACGCGGCAGGTTTAGCGACAGTTCACCGGACGCTAACGGAGCTACCGAGCGTCCACCTGGCCGCCCAATGCGCCCTCCTCGATCCGCTGCACCGCACCGCCGCTCGGCAGCGCCCGGTACAGCCCTGTCGAGGACAGCACCGCCACCATCTGCCCCCCATCGAGCCAGGCCGCGCAGGGGTCGTCGTCCGGCTGCGGTGTGACCTTCCGCCGTGCCCCGGTAGATATCTCGACGGCCCAGACATACGCGGGCAGTCCATGGGCCTCGGCACGACCGGGTGTGAGTTCATGCAGCACTCGGTCGAGCCAGCCCTGACTGCCCGTCGGCGCGAGTCGCGCACCGACCGCGTCTGGGGCGCTGAAGAGCACTGCCTTGCCGTCCGGTGAGATGCGCGGGAAGCGCAGTACCACGAACGCATCGGCCGGGACGAGCTCGCGCGCGGCGCTGCCGTCCGCGTTCGCCGTCATCAGCGCGAGCTTGTCGCCGCTCGACGCGAGGTATGCGATGCGCGTGCCGTCGGCGGAGATGCTTGGATCCAGCGCGCTCTCGACGATCACCGTCTCGGTCTTCGCGTTCAGGTCGTAGCGCACGAGTCGCGACGACGACGGGGCGAACGGCGAGCCATCGCCGCCCACTCGCACGTCCCCAATCAGCAACGCCTTTCCATCCGGCGTCCACGCGAATCCCTCCACCTGCTGTCCGATCGAGCCATGCTTCCGCACGAGCGTCGGCGTGCCGCCGCGCACCGGTACGACGTACACGTCGTCGCCCCAGTCCGCGCCGGCCTGCCCGGAGAAGAAGTGGCGCTCGACATAGGCGACCAGCTGTCCGTCCGGTGACCAACGCGGGAACAGCGGGTAGACGATCTGCCCCGCCACAGTCGCGATCGCGCGTCGTGTGCCATCGATCCGCTGCACGTAGACCGTGTGGTCGATCACCAGCGCGACGTTCTCGCCACCCACCACAGGCGTCGCGGTCGCCGCGCCGCGCAACGAGACATTGGCGCACGCCACACCGAGTACGGCGGCACACAGCAGCACAGCAACGGTGAAGAGGACGCGGCGACTCATCTCGTTCAGTATGGAGGGCACCTGCCGCAGCAGCGACGAGACCGCGAGGACGACACTGCCCTACGAGACCACCCGCCAGTCCCGCATCGCGATGGACACCGCGATCACGATCGAGCTCGTCCATGAGCCCGACGATGCCAGCGCGCACGCCGCGGTCGAGCAGGCGCTCGGCTGGTTCACCGAGGTCGAGCGCCGCTGCAGTCGCTTCGATCCCGCGAGTGAGCTCTCGCAGCTCTGCGCCACCACGAACGCTGCGGTCGAGGTCAGCCCACTGCTCTACACCGCGATCCAGTTCGCATGCCTCGTCGCGGAATCGACGGAGGGGGCGTTCGATCCGACGGTCGGTGCCGTACTCGCGCGCGCGGGCTTCGCTCGGAACTACGTCACGGGCGAGGAGCGCGTGCCATCCTCGAACGTCGGTGCCGCATCGTGGCATGACGTCGAGCTCGACGATGAAGCGCACACCGTGCGGCTCGTACAGCCGCTGCTGCTCGACCTCGGCGCGGTCGCGAAGGGGATGGCGATCGATCTCGCGGCCGAGGCACTGCGCGCGTATCCCGGTTTCGCGATCGACGCCGGCGGCGACCTCTACCTCGGTGGCACGAGTGCGGATGGGGCGTGGCTCGTCGGCATCGCACACCCGCGCAAGCCCGGCGAGCTTGCGACGCGCGTGGAACTACGCGACCTCGCCGTCTGCACCTCCGGCGACTATGAGCGGCGCACCTCCTCATCCACGCACATCCTCGACGCACGCGCCGGCACAAGTGCGGCCGGCCTGGCCAGCATCTCGGTGATCGCACCGGGCGCGATGGTCGCTGACGCGCTCGGCACGGCGGCATTCGCGCTCGGCCCCGACGCAGGCTGGCAGTTCCTCGAGGACCAGTCGGGCATCGAGGCGCTGCTCATCCTCGAGACCAACGAGGCGCGCCCCACCTCCGGCTGGCACGAGTACGTCCGCTAGGCACGATCGCGGACAATGACAGCGAGACAGAAAGCCGCCACCGATGCCTGCCTATCACTTCGTCACTGAGTGGGACATTCCAGCGCCGATCGAGGAAATCTTCGTCGTCATCGCCGACTCGTTGAGTTGGCCCGAGTGGTGGCGAGGCGTGCGCTCCGTGCGTGAGATCGCGCCCGGCGACGCAGCGGGCATCGGCGTGATCCGCCGCTACGAGTGGCGCAGCCAGCTTCCGTACAGCCTCGTCTTCGACATGCGCTCGACCGTGGTCGAGCCACCGACCCGACTCAGCGGCGTCGCGACGGGCCAACTCGCAGGCGAGGGTCGCTGGTACCTCGCGCCCGTGCCCGGGGGCACGCACATCCGCTACGAGTGGGACGTGCGCACGACTGAGTGGTGGATGAACCTGCTCGCGCCGATCGCGAAGCCGTTCTTCGTCTGGAATCACGACGTGATCATGTCCTGGGGTGAGCAGGGCCTCCGTCGTCGCCTCGGCCTCGCACCGGCGGCTCGCTAGCGCCCACGACGCTCGTCATCGCCGCCGCACTGTTTACCGCGCATTGATGTAGATATCCCGCTCCGCTAACGCAGCCGGGCGATCCTCGAAGTCAGGCATCCACGCCGGATGCCCGACAAGGAGGACCGTATGGTCTCGAAGTTGGTTGACCGGATCACGAAGCAGGCCTGCAACCGCTGCGGCGGACACCTGCGCCCCGACGAAGTGGAGCAGTACCACCTGACCCTGGTCTGCTGGTCATGTGGCCACCGCCAGTACATCTCCACCGTCACCGAGCTCTGGTTCTAGACCGCCTCACCTCTCCCCGAGGCCGCTAGACCCACGCCGGGCACTCGCCCGGCGTTTCCGTACCTCGAGATACCCGTTCGCCATCGCAAAACGGCGGGAATCCGCGAGATCGTCCGAGCAATCGCCGCCCGCGCACGAGTGAGCCGGATATCGCGCTGATATGCCCTGCCCACCCGCGTATATGGATTCGTTACGTCGACTCACCCTTTCGTACCCTGTCGGCACTTCCGACACCCCACCTCGATTGCCCCTGGCGTAGGGACACGACACACATGCGATTGCTGGCTATCAGTGCGGCCCTCGGGGCTAGCCTCGCGTTCCTCATTCTCCTCACGACCTCGCACGTGGATGCGGCGACCCCGCCCGGCCTCGATGTCTCGTGGCCGCAGTGCGACAAGCCGCTCCCGACGACACCGCTCGGGTTCGTTGTGGTCGGCGTCGACGGCGGCAAGGCCTACACCACTAACTCGTGCTTCTCGAGGCAGTACAAGTGGGCGAGCTCCTCCGGGACGCTCCCCTCGCTCTACATGACCCTCCGCTCCCCGCAGGGCTCGAGCCTGAGCAAGGGCATGAGCGGACCATACGGCTCGTGCTCGACGGCGAACGACGCCTGTATCGCCTCGAACTACGGCTACAACGCCGCCAAGGAGGCGTATGCCCACGCGCAGGCGCAGGTGCTGCCGTCGGCCTCCACGATGTGGTGGCTCGACATCGAGACGCAGAGCCACTGGTCGAAGGACAAGCCGCTCAACGCAAAGGTCGTGCAGGGCGCGATCGACTACCTGAACCAGAAGGGCGTGCCGCTCGGGATCTACTCGACGAAGCGACAGTGGTTCGAGATCGTCGGCAGCTTCTCGCCCGGCCTGCCGAACTGGATCGCCGGCGCGCACGACGCCGCCGACGCGCCGACGATGTGCTTGCCGAGCAACGTCTTCGGCGGCGGCACGCTGTGGATGGTGCAGTACATCGCGAACGACCTCGACCACAACTACCTGTGCGGCGAATCGATTGCGACGACGCTGCTCACGCGCTCCGTGACGAGCTCGATGATCGTGACGATGTCGGCCAAGGCCGCGCCGATTGCCGAGCCGACACCAGCTCCCGAGGTGCGCTCGATCCCCGCGCCACCTCTGCCACCGATCGAGCTGAGCCACGTCGGTGGGGTCGGGCTGCACGTGCTGCCCTCGCCGGCCACGATGACGCGGCAGCCCTGCGCGCCGGCAGCCGCCGCGAGCGCGGGCCTCGAACGTTCGCAGGCGAGGCACGACATGGCTCGAGAGCGGGCTCGGATGCCACTGAAGAGCAGACGGCGACGCACTAGTGCCGGGGCGGAATGAATGAAGGGCGCCAATGGCGCCCCTCATTCATGTCAGCTCGTGATTCGTGAACTGCTACGCGTGCACCGCAATTGCGCCGTCGACCATGAAGATCTCGGCGTCGGTGAACGAGGCCTCGTTGCAGACGAGGTAGACGAGCGCACCCTGCAGGTCCTCGGGCTTACCGAGACGACGCAGGGGGATGTAGCGCTCGAGGGCCGCGTGCACGGTCTCGTCGTTCTGCGGGCCGGGGATGCCGTCGTAGAAGCCGAGACCGAGCGCGTTCATGGTGACACCACCACGGACCCACTCGACGGCGGCGGACTTGGTGAAGCCGAGCACCGCACCCTGCGACGCGCCAAAGAGGCCGCCGTTCGGGATGCCGCGGTCGTGCAGCACCGAGACGCAGTTCACGATGCGGCCGTAGCCGCGCCCGAGCATGCGCTTCGCGAGCGTGGTGCACGTGACGAACACGGTCGTCGCGTTGCGCGAGATCTCGCGCTCCCACTCGGCGAGCGAGGCCTCCACGGCCGGCTTGATGTTCGAGCCGTGCGAGGCGTTCACGAGGATGTCGATGGGGCCCGTGGCCGCCTCGAGGGCGTCGACGGCTGCGGCGAACGCGGTCGGGTCGGTGAGGTCGACTCGCTGCGCGGTGCCCTTGCGGCCGATTGACCAGCACTCGTTGAGGATCGAGTTGGCCTGGGTCTCCTCGTCAGCGCTGTCGGTAGTCGTGGTCACGGAGACGTTCGCACCGGCCTCGGCCAATGCGACTGCGAGTGCGCGGCCCAGCGGGCCGGTCGCGCCTGTCACGAGCGCATGTCGCCCCGTGAGGTCGAAGGGGTTCTTGCCCTCCATGTCGAACTTGACGCGCCACTCTGGTCGTCGTTCCTGGGTCATTGCTTAGCCCTCCGCAGACGGCACGAGGCCAGCCGGCAGGACGCCAGCGGCAATCGCACCACCATCGATCAACACGGTCTCGCCGGACATATAGCTCGCCGCGTCCGAGGCGAGGAAGACGGCCAGCGGGCCAATCTCGTACGTCACGCCGAGACGACCTGCGGTCTGCGCGTCCGAGCGTGCGCTCGGCGGGCCAGGCTCGACGAAGTGCGGGATCGCACCGGGAGCGATGCAGGTCGCGCGGATGCCCTCGCGTGCATAGGTCATCGCGTAGGTCTTGGTGAGCTGGATCACGCCGCCCTTGGCGATTGAGTACATGAAGTTGTTGCGGCCACCTCGGTAGCCCCAGCCGGAGGTGATGTTGATCACGCAGCCGCCGCCACGCTCCAGGTAGTGCGGGGTAATCTCGCGAGAGCAGACGAAGGTCGAGGTGAGGTTGCCGTCGATGCCGGCGTGCCAGTCCTCGTCGGTGAGCTCGATCATGGTCTTGCCACGACCGGCGCCACCGCCACCTGCGTTGTTCACGAGCACGTCGATGTGGCCAAGCGCGGCGATCGTCTCCGCGATCATGCGCTTCACATCCTCGGTGCTGGTCGCGTCGGCCTGCACGATGAAGCAGCGACGGCCCTTGCCCTCGACGAGCTGCTTCGTCTCCTGCAGCGGGTCAAGACGACGACCGCTCACGGCGATGTCGGCGCCGGCGTCGGCCATGGCCAGTGCCATCGCCTGTCCCAGGCCGGTGCCACCGCCCGTGACGAGCGCCACCTTCCCATCCAGTCGCAATCGATCGAGTACGGACATGGCTTTCGCCTCCCCCTCTGTCGTCCCGTCGGCTGGCGACGGGTTCATTGGTGATGCATCGCGGACTCGCGCCGGCCCCAGCCGAGGCATGTTGCCTCGACGGATCGGGAGCCGAGCGGTCAGCGGGACGCCGGTATTGTACGCGCGCTATCGCGCTTGTTGTGCGCCGATCGGAGACAGCAGAAGGCCCCAGCGCGTGGGCCGGGGCCTCCCTGTGCTCGTGCCGAGCGCGACTAGTCGCGCGTGGCGGTGAAGCTGGAACCGCTGGTGAACGGGCCGGTCTCGCAGAGCGCGACCTCGTTGTTCTTGATCTGGCGGACGCCCGCGGTGCCCATGAGCTGCATCGCGGTCTCCAGCACGTGGCCGAAGCCGTGAATACGGCCGGAGCCGAGGTTGCCGCCGGAGGTGTTCAGCGGGTGCGGGCCGTCACGACCAATGGTCTCCGGCTGGGCCCACGCGTGTGCCTCGCCCTTGGGAGCGAAGCCGAACGCCTCGATCCACATCCAGACCATGGGCGAGAAGCCGTCGTAGACGTGCTTCAACGTGACGTCAGTCGGCTTGAGGCCAGACGACTCGTACAGGTTCTTCGCCTGCCACGAGTGCATCTCCTCGAGGCTCTCGAGGGGCTCGGCCGCGCCGGTCTTCGTGTGGTGGGTCGGGATGGCGGCCATGCCGTTCACGTAGCCACCAGGGTGCGGCGTGTTCTTCGCGCGGTCCTCGGTGGTCATCACGACCGCGAGCACACCGTCACACGGCATGTCGTTGTCGAAGATGTTCATCGGGTACGCAATCAGACGCGCGTTGAGGTAGTCCTCTTCGGTGATGAGGCGACCACGCCACACCGACTGCGGAGTGTCCTGGCCAGCGCGGTGCGCCGTGCCGATGTAGCCCCACATCTCCTCGCGCTTCGCGTTGTACTTCGCGAGGTAGCGCTGGTACGTGACGGACTGACCAGCGCCGCCGACGCCGTGGCCGTACGGCGTGGTGAACGCCGAGTTGCCCGGGGCACGGTTGGTGCTGATCTGGCGGTAGCGCACGCCGGCCGGGTGGTGACCCGTGCGGATGACGAGCGCGTAGTTCACGACACCAGCGCCGAGCGCGAGCGCTGCGCACTGGATGCCCGAGCACGAACCGGCCGCGACCGCTTCCGGCTGCAGCCAGAACTTGATGTTCTCCCAGGGCATCACCTGCATCATCTGCGCGATGTCCAACCAGACGGTCGGACCCTGCACGTTGCCCCAGTTCGGGTTGGCCCAGATGAAGATGCCGTCGATGTCGGAGACCTTGAGTCCCGCGTCAGCGATCGCCATCGTCGCCGCTTCTTTGGCGTTACTCGCCTTGCTGCGCGGCATGTAGCGGCGGATCATCGTCCACCCGGCGCCCACGAATACCGGGCGCTTCCCCTCTGGCCACTGGATTGGCACGTTCGTTCCCTCTCTCCACTACACGCGTCTTCGACGTCGCGTGTGATCCGCTGAGTTGTTACTCGACCCTCCGGGGCCGAGGTCGCACGCTGACTGGTCGCGCTAGGCGACGACTCCCTGCGCTCGCAAGCGCTCGAGCGCTGCGGCATCGACACCGACGGCACCGAGCACGGTCGCGTTGTCTTCGCCGAGCAACGGTGCGCGGCGATAGATGCGCCACGGCGAACGCGGATAGATCGCGTTCGCACCGGGGTACGTGAACGACTTGCCGAGCTCCGGGTGCTCGACCTCCGGGAAGAAGCCACGCTCGCGGAAGTGCTCGTCATCGAGCAGGTCGTCTGGGGCGCGAATCGCACCCCACGGCATGCCGGCGATCTCTTGCGCGCCCTTCATCGCCTCCTCGGCGGTGAGGGTCGCGACGAAGTCGCGCACCTGCTGCGCGATGCGCGCCTGGTTCTCCTGGAACACGGCGGCATCGAGGTACTTGGGATCGGTGAGGTCGTCGGCCATGCCCTTCTCGTCCATCCACTGGACGAAGGGCTTCCATCGGTTCGGCTGAAGCTGACCAGCGCCACCGTTCACATAGCGACCATCGACGGTCGGGAGCTGCGTTGATGGCGTCGGGCGCGCGCCAGCGTGGCGGCCGGTCTGACGCGTCGGCACTTGCCCCGCGTAGATCCACATCGGCACGTGCATCTCGGTAGTGAGTGCAGCGGCCTCGTGTGCGGAGACGTCGAGGTACTGACCTTCGTCGGTGGCTTGCTGGTGGAACAGCGCCGCGAGGATCGCGATGTACGCGTAGTGCGAGCCCATGTGCCAGCCGTTGCCACCACCGGGCGCCATCGGCTGCAGCTGCGGGTCGTCCTCGATCGTGTCGTAACCACAGGCAGACATCTGTCCGCCGCCGGCGAGGTGCGTCATGTCGGTAGCGAGGTAGTTACGCCACGGGCCGGTCTGCCCGAATGAGGTGAGCGAGCACATCACGAGCCGTGGGTTCAGGGCGTGCAGCACGTCGTACGAGAGGCCGAGGCGCTCCATCGTGCCGGGCGCGGTCGTCTCGAGCAGCACGTCCGCATCGGCGACGAGCCGCTTGAAGAGCTCGCGGCCGGCTTCTTGCTCGAGGTCGAGCGTGACGGACTGTTTGCTGGTGTTGTAGTGCCAGAAGTAGAGCGAGCGGTTGATGTCCTCGACGTCGTTGTAGAAGGGGCCGACGCGTCGTTCCTCGACGCCAGTCGGCGGCTCAACCTTCACGACGGTGGCACCGAAGTCGGCCATGAGCTTCCCGCACCATTGGCCGGTGCGGTCGGCGAGCTCGATCACGCGGGTGCCCTGGAGCGCCCCGGGCAGGTTGGCAGTCGTCATGATCGCCCCCTCGTCGCCAGCAGGTCGCCCGCATGTGGGCGCCGCCTCTGACTCGTTCGATCACTGATTACGTCCGCTGATTCGCAGTCGTTATCGAGGTGAGTTGTACCACTTCACGCCAGCGTTGTGGGCACCGTGGGTGCCTTTGGGGTGGGTGTGAGGCTGGTCTTGTGCGGTGGGGAGAGGCGAGTCGGGACGACCTCGAGGCAATGTGCGGGGGGAGATAGCACGAGGCCCGGCATTGCTGCCGGGCCTCGTGGTGTTGGTCGGGGAACTAGCGGATCAGCTCGAGCCTCGGAGGCGGGGGTCGAGGATGTCGCGCATGGCGTCACCGAACATGTTCACACCGAAGACGACGACGCTGAGCGCGATCGCGGGGGCGATGAACATGTGCGGAGCGACGTACATGTAGCGGCGGCCATCGCTGGCCAGCATGCCGCCCCACGACGGAGCGGGGGGAGGCACGCCGTAGCCGAGGAAGCTCAGCGACGACTCAGCGAGGATGTACCCACCGAAGCCCAGGGACACCACGATGATGATCGGGGCCATGATGTTCGGGAGGATGTACTGGAAGATGATCCGCGTGTGGGTAGCGCCCAGTGAGCGCGCCGCCAGCACGTAGTCGCGGCCCGTGACCTGCATCGATGCGGCGCGCTGGAGGCGTGAGCCGGTGATCGATGCGGGGATGGCGAGCGCCAGGATGACGTTGAACTGCCCCGAGCCAAGGATCGAGACGATCGTGATCAGCAGGATCAGACCGGGGATCGCCTGGAAGGCGTCCACGATGCGCTGGAAGACGAGGTCGAAGGGACCTCGGAAGTAGGCGCACATCATGCCGAAGGTCGTGGCGGGGATGATCGCCATGATCGTGGCACCGACGGAGATGAAGAGCGAGATGCGCGCGCCGTAGACGATGCGCGTGAACACGTCGCGACCAAACTGGTCAGTGCCAGCGAGGTGCTCCATGCTCGGTCCAGCGAGTGCCGGGCCGGTGCTCTGCTGCAGCGGGCCGTAGCTGGTGATGATGGGCGCGAATGCGGCCATGCCGATGAGCACGAAGAGCACGACCGCACCGAAGGCGCCCAGCGGCTTCTTGCGGGTGAACTTGCTCACCTCGTACCACACGCGGCTGCCCAGGGAGCGTTGCGCCCTGCCTCCACCTCGTACTGCCTGCCCGATTCCGACTTCTGCGGACATCGCCTGTTCCTCCCCCCGACCCTAGTTAGTTTCCGAACGCTTACGCGGGACGTGCCCGCGGGTCGAGGTAGCCGTACGAGACATCGACCGCCAGGTTCATGCACATGACGAAGATTGCCGTCATGACGACGATGCCCTGGACGACCGGGTAGTCGCGCGAGCCGATGGAGGACACCATCAGGCGTCCGAGACCCGGCAGCGCAAAGATGGTCTCGGTAATGACCGAGCCACCGAGCAGGTTCGTGATCTGGATGCCGAGCACGGTGACGACCGGGATGAGCGCGTTCTTCAACGCGTGCTTCACAACGATCTTCGGCTCCTGCAGGCCCTTGGCGCGTGCGGTGCGGATGTAATCCTCCTGCAGCACCTCGAGCATCATCGTGCGGGTGAGACGCGCGACGGACGCAGAGAGCTGCACACCAAGCACCATTGCGGGCGGGATGATCAGCTTGAGGTGGCCGATCGGATCGTCTGCGAATGAGACGTACTTAAAGGAGACGGTGACGCCCCACCACAGTGTGGGGAAGATCACGATCGCGGTACCAATCGCGAAGCCCGGGACGCTGATGCCGAGGATCGAGATCGATCGCAGCAAGTAGTCCACCGGGGAGTCTCGACGGACGGCGGAAATGACGCCGATGGGAATCGAGACGAAGACTGAGGTAACGATCGCAACGAGCGCGACCTGTGCGGTGACCGGGACGCGCTGGGCGATCAAGCTCACCACAGACTGCTGGTCCCAGAGCGACGCACCGAGGTTGCCCTGCGCCACACCAGCTACATACTTCACGTACTGCACGTAGACCGGTTGGTCGAGGCCAAGGCGGTGCTCTACCTGGGCGCGGTCAATGCCGGCCTGATACGAACCACCACCACCCTGATCCTGAAGGAGGAGGTCAACGATGCTCCCCGGGATCAGCCGAACCATGAACACCACCATGAACATGATGATGAGCCAGGTTGGGATCATTCCAATGAGTCGACGAAGAACGTACTTCGCCATGCCGGCCACCCCCGTTTGTAATAAACCGACGGCCAGCATACAAGATGCTGGCCGTCGGCATTTTGCAGCCTCGGAGGCTACTTGTCCACGAAGAACCAGCGGCAAGCCTTGGTCGTGGCTGAGTAGCCGTACCAAAGCCCGGCGGTGGTGTCGAAACCACCGACGTTCCCCTGGGTCATCACACGGGCCGGCTGGGCACCGAGGACGTACATGGGAACCCAGTCATTGATGAACTTGTTCTGGAAGTCTTCCATGATCGCGTTACGGGCGTCGGTCTTGAGCTCGACCTGCGCCTTGTCGACCATCGCGTCCAGGTTCTTGTCCGAGAAGTGGCCGTAGTTCCGGCTACCACCGGTGTAGTACTGCGACTGCATCTCGATGACCGAGTCCGGCGACGCCGTGATGACGTACGAGACCATCTGGAACTCGCCCTTGGCCTGCGGAACCGAGAACGACGCGTTGTCGGCGTACGGCTTGAGGGTGATCTTCATCTCAGGGAAGACCGAACCCATCTGGGCCTGGAACCGCTGCGTGTTCTCCGGGTACGCAGTACCGGAGGTGTTCTGGAAGATGATCTGGAAGTCGATGCCCTTGCCGTTGGGGAAGCCAGCGGCGGCGAGCATCTTCTGCGCCTCGGCGCGGTCAGCGGCCTTCGTGTCCGGGTTGTAGCCGGCCAGCGACTTGACCTTCTCCGGCTTCCAGCCTTCCGGGTACCCGGGGCTCAGAGCCGCCTGGTAGCCCCAGCCAGCACCAAAGAATCCGTCCATGATCTGGGCGTAGTCGATGCCGAGCTGGATCGCCTTGCGCACGCGCAGGTCCTTGAAGGGACCGTACTCAGTGCTGGGGCGGAAGTGGTGCCAGTTGGAGTCGACCCACGCGTACAGGTTCGCGTCCGGCTTCGACTTCTTGATCTGGTCAATCTCGAGCTGGTTCACAGCGCTGATCATGTTGGTCTGACCACTGATGAACGCAGCCACGGCCGACGCTCGGTCGGGGATGATCGACCAGTTGAAGGCGTCGAAGTGCGGCTCGTTGGGCCGGAAGTACGTCGACGACTTCTTGTAGTTCATCTTCTGGTCTTTGACCCACTCAGAAATCTGGAACGGGCCAATGCCGCCCATCTTCAGCGGGTCATTCCAACCGATGTCATCCATCTCCTTCGGCGCGAAGGGCACACGGGTGTCCATCAGGCCGTTGAAGAACGACGAGTTCGGCTTCGACAGGGTCACCTTGACGGTGGTCGGGTCGACAGCCTGCGCCTTGGCGATGTTGGCCACCATCGACGCGCGCTGGAAGGAAGCAAGCGGGGTCTTGAGCTTGTCGGCGTAGAGGCCGCCAATGCGCTCCAGGTTCCACGCAACGTCCTCGGCCGTGAACTCACGACCGTTCCACGGCGCCATGTTGTGGATCTTGATGCCCGGCTTCACCTTGAAGACGAGGGTCGTCGGGTCCGACACCTCCCACGAGGTGAGCACGTGCGGTCGGATCGCAGCGGTCTGCGGGTCCGGCTCCAGGCCCTTGTCACCGATGACGTGCCAGATGTTGGTCGCCAGTGCAGTGTGCGGGTCGTGCTGCGTGTAGCTGCTGGTGGTGTGCTCGGTGAAGGTCCCACCGGCCTTCTCCTTGCCCTGGACGACCGGAGCCGTCAGGGGCAGACCAGTGCCCTTCGGCTGGTTCGCGCCCAGGCCGCCACCAGCGCTCGTGCCGGCGTCGCCGCCGGACTTCGTGCCACCGCACCCGAGGAGTGCGGCGCCCGCCAGGCCCAGTGCCCCGACCCCGATCCCTTCGAGGACGGACCGCCGGCTTACCCGGCCTCCGAACTGTCCGATAGTCACACACGATCCTCTCTGTGCTTGGCTGGTACGGCCCAGCCCGCTAAAGGGGGTTCTGTCCCTCTAGTCTGTTGAATCAGCGCTCGGGTCTGCCCCGCGCGGCCGAAGGCGGTCAGCGCCTCCGGTCTTCACAAGCCGTTCCAGGAACTTCGCGCGTTCCAGGTTCTTCTGCGGCTGGATGGCCTGCATGCCGTTGGCGGCAGCTTCCATCTCCTGCTCGATATCAACGTCGAGCTGGTGGTTGAAGGCGTCGACCTCTTCCGGGGTCGGCGGCTTCATGGGTGGGTCGATGTCGAGGTCGGGGTGCTCCCAGGCGCGCGCAGCCTCGTTGACGGGGCGCGCGACTTCCTTGCCGAGGTGCCAGTAGGTGCCACGGTCAGGAATGCGGCGAGGCAGACCGTCGCGCATCGTGAAGGTCTGGATGTCGAGTGGCATCAAGCGCTTCGCTTCGCGATCGCACTCGGGACATGGCTGTTCCTTGCTGCTTTCGCGCACAGGGCGCAGCAGCTCGAAGACGCCATTGCAGTCGCTGCAGTAGTACTCATACAACGGCACTGGCGACCCCCCGATCGACCGAGATGTGCGCGGAGTCCCGATAGGAGACGGCCCGCGTAATCAGGTGTCAATAGAGATACGAGTTGCCCGTAGCCGTTGGATTCGAGTCATAACGTTCGTGGGATGCTGTCAGACTCCCCGAACGGCCTCGAACACACAGGACGCCGGGTTGCCCCGGCGTCCTGCTCAGTGTCTCGAGAGACAGCGTTCGCTAGATCGCGCCGCTGCCTGCGAGTGCGACGAGCTGCTGGGCGTCGAGCCCAAGCTCACCGTTGAAGACCTCGAAATTGTGCTCCCCGAGCATCGGAGCGCGGCGACGAATCTCGTTCGGCGTCTCGCTCATCTGCCACGGAGCGGTCGGGACCTTCACCTTGCCCTCGTAGCCCGGGATCTCGATCTCGCTGAAGAATCCGCGAGCGATCCAGTGCGGGTCATCGAGGTTCTGCTCCGGGCGTCGGATGACGGCCCAGGGCAGGTGCAGCGACTGGCCGCGGCGGTAGATCTCCTCCGCGGGGCGCGACTGCACGAAGGCGCCGATCACCTCGGCGATACGAGCACGCTCGGTCGTCGCGACCATGGGGTCGGAGTGCACGGCGGCCTCGTACTGCGGCTCACGGAGGTCAGCAGCAGCGTTGAACTCGTCGAGCCACGTCATGAGGTCGCTCCAGTTACCACGCGTGCGGGGAATACCACCGCCCATGAGGTTGATGTAGCCACCATCGCCTGCGACGAACTGCCACGGAGCCGTGCGGGCCGGCGACGAGTGTCGGCCGGTCTGGCGCTGCACCAGTCGCTGTGCGTACTCCCAGTTCGGGAACGCGCCCTCGACCGTGCACGAGACGGACTCGTGGATCGAAACGTCGACGACCTGACCGAGCTCCGAGGTCTCACGCTCGTAGAGCGCGGCGAGGATGCCCATCGCAGCGAACTCGGCGCCCATCCACAGCGAGTGCTCGCCGTCGGGGCGGATCGGGGCGATCTCGTGATCGTCGTAGCCGGTGCTCATCATCGGGCCACCGAGGGCGATCTGGACGAGGTCGTTGACCTCCCAGTCCTTCCACGGGCCGGTGAGGCCGAACGGGGTGATGCAGCACCAGATCAGCTTCCCGTCCTCGACGAGGTTGGCGAAGCTGTCGTAGCCCGCGTTGACCTCATCGAGGACGCCGGGGCCAGTGCTGTCGATCACAATGTCGGCACGCTCCAGCAGGCGACGCCACACATTGAGGCCGTCACCGGTGGAGGGATCGAGCGTGATGCCACGCTTGTTCACGTTGAAGTAGGCGTGGTGGAGCGAGCGCTCCTGGCCGGGCTGGTCCGCGATGAACGGGCCCTGGCGACGACCGGCCGAGCCGAAGCCCGGCATCTCCACGCGCAGCACGTCCGCGCCGGCGGCAGCAAGAATCAGGCCGCACGCCTCACCGCGGTCGCCAATCTCGAGGACGCGAATGCCATCGAGTGGGGACGTCATACAGCGATCTCCGACTTGAGCTGAGTGACCTCATCGGCGGTATAGCCGAGGATCTCCGTCATGATCTGCTCGGTGTCCCCGCCGAACTCGGGAGCGCCGTGCTGGAGCTGCCAGTCGGTGCGCGAGAGGTGCAGCGGCAGGCCCTCGAAGCGGCGGGGCCCAAGGTACGGGTGGTCAGCAGTCGCGTAGAAGTTGCGCGACTTGAGCTGGGCGTCGTGCTCCATCTTGTCCTCGGAGTTCTGGGCCGTACCGGCCGGAACGCCTGCGGACTGGAGGACGTACATCAGCTCACGCGTGTCCCACTGGCGCGTGTGCGCCTCGATGGCGGCATCGAGCTGGTCCTGCACCTGGATGCGCGACATGTTCGTCGCGAACAGGGGGTCGGTCGCCAAGTCGTCGGCGTTGAGGACTTCGCAGAGGGCATCCCACTGCTCGTCAGTCTCGCAGGCGATGGCGATCCAGCGGTCCTCGCCCGAGCAGCGGTACACACTGTGCGGCGCGGTGGCCGGCCAGCGCATGTGGTTGCCCTGGCGCTCGTACTCCCGGCCATTGACCTGGTAGTCGAGCATGGCCACGCCGCCCATCATCATGCCCGTCTCGCACTGCGCGACGTCGATGTACTGGCCCTGGCCCGTGCGCTTGCGGTGGTACAGGCCCTCGAGGAGGGCAATGGCACCGTAGTAGCCGGCAGTGTGGTCGAGGTACGAGTAGCCCCAGCCCGCAGGCGGCATGGGTTCCGGGTAGCCGGACATCGCGGTTGAGCCGGAGACGGCCTGCGCGGTCGGGCCCCACGTGATGTACGTGGTGTCGACGCCGGCGTGACCGAAGCCCGAGATCGAGATGTAGATCAGGTTCGGGTTCAGCTCGCGCAGGTGGTCCATGCCGAAGCCCATGCGCTCGAAGGCGCCGGCGGAGAAGTTCTCCAGCACGGCGTCAGCGGTCTTGATGAGCCGCTCGACCATCTCGCGCCCACCGGGGTGCCAGATGTTGGCGGTCACGCCTCGCTTGTTCCGGCTCATGTTGTTGAACATGCCGGAGCCATTGAGCGACGGTCGGTCTGGGAAGACCTGCATACCGTTGCGCATGGAGTCGAGGTATGACTCGTTCTCGACGCGGATTACGTCCGCGCCCAGGTCGGCCATGATCCGGGTGCATTGAGGCCCGGCCACGATCCATGAGAAGTCCACAACGCGGACGCCCTCGAGTGGGCGTGGCCCGTTGTTGGCAGTCTCAGCCACAGCGATCCCCCCTCATACGCCAGCCCTTGCGACCGGGCTGGCCTGCTTACGTGCGGCGCATTGTAGCCCCGAGCCTCGTAATTGTGTGGGCCGATCAACCGATCCGGCTGGACTACACAGTCTCGGCGGCACCGCTGCTGATCGGGCGGGTGGTCGGGAGGGTGACGTAGGCGATCGTGCCGGAGCGTCCATCGCTCTGTAGCCAGATCCGGCCAGCGTGGAGCTCCACGATCATCCTCGCGATTGGGAGGCCGAGGCCGGTGCCCTGCGTGTTCCGTGGAGCGGTAGAAGCGCTCGAAGACACGAATCAGCTCGCTGGCGGGAATGCCGGCGCCGTGGTCGAGGACGGCGATGCGCACCTCGCTGATCTGGCCGGAGACGCTGACCTCGACACCTTCGCTGTCGGGCGTGCTGAACTTGATGGCGTTCTGGACGAGGTTCTCGAGCACCTGGCGGATGCGCGCCTCGTCGGCCCAGGCGACGACCTCGCCCTGTGCGGTGCAGCTGATGGCCACGCCGGCGGCGATGGCCGTGGGACGGAGATCCTCGACCACGCGGTTCGCGAGCACGCCGATGTCGAGCCGATCGCGGTCGAGGCGGACGCTCGCGCCTTCGAGGGCGGAGAGCGTGAGCAGGTCGTCGAGGATGCGCCGCAGCCGGGCGACGTTACGGGTGAGCAGCGAGACCAGGTTGGACTGCACCTCATTGCGCGGGCCGGACTCGGCACCTTCGAGCATCTCGACCGTGGCCTGGATGGCGGTGAGCGGTGTGCGGAGCTCGTGACTGACGGTGGAGATGACGTCGCGGCGCATGCGCTCCACGTCGAGCACCTCGGTCACGTCGCGCAGCGTGATCACGGAGTGGCGCGTCGCGTTGGGCGGGCCGCTGCGGTCGCGCGTGACGGCGAGCGTGCGACCGTTCAGCTCGAGGATCTGCGGGCCGTCGGAGCGATCACCTACGGGAGCGGCGACACCCGGCAGCAGCTCGGTCATGTGCCGACCTCGAGCGCGGGCCTCGACGGTGCCTAATAGGCGTGCGGCGGCGGGGTTACAGACGATGCAGAAGCCCTGCACATCGAATGCGACGAGGCCTTCACTCATGGTCTCGAGTGCGGTCGCCGCGAGATCGCGCTGCTCGCGTACCACGTCCTGCAGGCGGTCGTGCTCAACGGCTGAGGTCGTGAGCCGGTCGAGCATGCCGTTGATGTCCTCGGCCATCCGCGCGAGCTCGTCGGTGCCGACGACGGTGACGCGCGCATCGCTCGGCCCCGCGCTCACGGCGACGAGGTCGCCTCGCAGGCGGCGCAGCGGGCCGAGCACCGTCGCACGCAGAGCCACGGTCATCGCGAGCGCGAGCACTGCGCCGAGTGCAACGACGGAGCCGACGAGCGTGAAGGTCGTGTGCGTGACAGCGCACCGACCGCCCGCTCCTGCGCCGTGCGGACGACCAACGCTGATTGCCCATTGATATCGCGAATCACGCCGTAGCCAACAGGCTCGCCCTTCTCGCGCAGCGAGAGGACCTGGTCGCGGCTGACGTCGCTGCCAATCAGGCCGGGCGGGGCCTCAGCAACGGGGAGAAAGTCGAGCGGGGTGTCGAGCATCTTCGAGAAGATCCCGACGCGGTCGGCGTTGAGCCAGCGCGCGAAGACAAGCGTGCCGCGCGGCGCACCGGTGCCATCGCTGCGGAGGATCGGCTGCGCGACGAAGAGCAGTGGTGTGCCAGCCTCGGTGCGCATCACGCCGCCATTCGCGGCATCGGTGGAGCGCCGCAGGATGTCCGGCACGCGCGTCATGCTCCAGTCGGGCGCCAGCTCCTGGATGCCACCAGCCTTGCCATCGGGATGGGCGGTGCGCCCCACAACCACTCGACCACTGGTGTCGTAGAAGACGAGTGCTGCGAGGTCCATGGTGTCGAGGATGTCGTCGGGCAGGTTACTGGCGATGAACGCCGGCGACTGCGTCTGCATGTAGCCATACGCGTCGTCCCACGATGCCCAGTCACCAATCAGGACGTTCATCCGATCGCGTTCGCCATCGACGACGTGGACGACGCGCGTCACGTCACGGCGCACCTCGTCATCCTCGAGCTGGCGGAAGCCATCGACGAGCACGAGTCGGTCGAAGACCAGCAACGCGGCGAGCGCGAGGGTAGTGACAGCAGCGACGACGAGCGCGACGCGCCAGCGGAGCGTGATGTTCACCGCGGATCCAGCGTGAGGCCCGCCGCTCCTTCCATGCCGGGAGGTGCCGCGCGGAACGCGGCCGGATTGGGGCCATCGCCCCACCATTCGATCTCCGGAATCAGCCACACGCCCGAGTCATCCGAGACGCGCTGCTGCACCTGCGCCATCAACGTGACGACGTCGCGCGCCGTGGCGGCGCCGTCATGCACGATGAAGTTCGCGTGCTTCTCCGAGATGCGCGCGCCACCAACGCTCATGCCCTTGCAGCCGGCGGCTTCGATCAGGCGGCCCGAGTAATCACCGGGCGGGTTACGGAAGATCGAGCCGGCGTTGGGCTCGGCGGTCGGCTGCGAGGCTTGCCGTGCCTCCAGCAGGCGACGCATCTCTGCCTCGATGTCGTCGGTGGGGCGCGGGGCGAGGTTCAACGTCGCGCCCACGACCATCACGCCGGCGCCACGCAGGCTCGATCGGCGGTAGTCGAACCGCAGCTCCTCGCGGGGGATGGTGATGAAGCCGCGC
>QWQU01000015.1 GCA_003670735.1 Chloroflexota bacterium
CACTCGATCCTCCTCGTACTTCTCGAGGTCTGTTGCTTCTCGAGATCGAGGGTGGCGGGCCTGGTTTAAGGGGCGATTAAGGTCAGACGCGCCCGCGGTTATCCTTTGGCGCATGACGAATGACTCGACGGATACGAGCGACGAGGCACGGCTGCGCGCGCTGGTGGACCAGCACACGAATCGCTTCTGGAACCACCTGGGGATCGTGGTCGATGCGGTGGAGGAGGGGTTCGTGCGGCTGCGGCTGCCGATGCAGCCGGAGTTCGGCACGTTTCGCCGCGAGGGCGTGATGCATGGTGGGGTGGTGGCTTCGCTGATCGATTCGGGGGCGAGCGCGGTGCTGACGCTGCAGTCGCCCGACGAGCCGTTGTGGACGGGGACGGTGTCGACGGACCTGAGCGTGTCGTTCCTGGCGGCGGCGACGAGCGAGCTGGTGGCGGACGCGCGGGTGGTGCGCGCAGGTCGGCGGATGGCGTGGGTGCAGGTCGATGTGCGTGATGCCTCAGGCGCGCTGGTGGCGGTGGGGCGTGTCACCGTCGCGATTCGGCGCGAGTAGGCATCGATGCGCGTCTCGGGCCTCGGTCGGCTGGTCATGGTGCAGGCGCTGCTTGGCGTAGCGGTGATTGCGCTGCTGCTGTGGCGTGTCGACGTGCTCGACGCGCTGCGCGGGCTGCCGCATGTGCGTGTCTGGTGGGTGCTCGGCGGGCTGTGCGCGTTCACGGCCTCGAAGGTCGTGCATGCGGGGCGCTGGCGCTTCCTGCTGCGGCACAGGCCCGAGGTGCCGATGCGTGACCTGCTCGCGTTGTTCCTGCTCGCGAACTTCGTGAACGCGACGATTCCGCTCCGCGTGGGCGATCTGATTCGCATCGAGCTGCCGAGCCGCCGCTACGGCGTGCCGCGGGCGGAGATGGCGAGCAATGTGATGATCGTCGAGTCGCTGTTCGACGGCGTCTCGTTCGTGCTGCTGATGCTCGGTGCGGTGGTGCTCATCGACATCCCCGCGGCCGTGCGACCGGTATTGCTCACGGTAGGCACGGTGATCCTCGCGGTGTTCGCGGTCGCGGTCGCGGCGGCGCGCTCTGGGTGGGGGAGCAACGTGGCGACGTTGCAGCGATGGCGACTGGTGGCCTGGCTCCCGGAGGGGTGGCGCGATGGTGCCGCGCGGCGGCTGGGCGACGTGCTGGTGGGGATGGCGTCGCTGTCGCGGACGCGCGACGCGCTGATCGCGCTCGGGTTCTCGGTCGTCGGCTGGCTGCTCGAGGTGACGATGTACTGGGCGCTGGCACACGGGTTCTCGTTGCCCCTCGCGTTTCCGCAGACGCTGCTCGTGACGGTGGTGGCGAACCTGATCGTGGCGGTGCCACTGACGCCGTGGAACGTCGGGCCGTTCGAGCTTGCACTGACCGAGCTGTTACAGCTGCTCGGCACCGACCGTGCTACGGCGGCACAGTTCGCAGTGGGATCGCACCTGCTGCTGGAGCTGTGGGTGAGCGCGACGGGCATCTTCGCGATGTGGTCGCTGCACCTCGGGATGCGCGACCTGCGGCGGCGTATTGATGAGACGGTCCAGGCAAAGCGCTAGCCGAAGCGGATCGCATCGCCCACACGGGTGTCGGTGGATTGTACCGTGCCGGTGGGAAGCTCCAGCGCCTGATGGGCGTGACGCACCCACGGCACCATGTGCTGCGGCTGCAGGCACTCGACGACACGAACCACGCGATGGTTGCGGTCAAGGAAGACGACATCCAGCGCGTACGTAACCCATGCCGAACATATGCACGCCGTTGCAGGGCACCAGTAACAGCCCCGAACCGGGGTGCGGCTCAGGGTAGCCAAGCAGGCCACGCATGCGGCTGATCATGTTGTCGGCGACTCGGAGGTGTGTAGCCAGCAGCAACTGCGTGCGCTCGTTCGCGGCCGTGATGACGTGTGAGGCCGCCGTCACGGCGCGCTGCGCAAGACGTAGGCGCCAATCGACACGGTGTCACCCGCGTCGAGCAGGGTCCATGGCGAGCCGCCGTCGGCATTGCCTGTTTCAAGTCGCAACAGCCGGAGTCGGCCATCCGGGGACAAGCTCACTTGTGCGTGCCGCGGCGAAATGGCCGGGTCAGGAATGACGACTTCGCAGGATGGTGCGCTGCCGATCAGCAGTGGCTGCTCATGCACCGCATACGCGCGGGCGTCGCCGCCGGGAGTCGTCACCGTGAAGTGGCCGGCGCGGCGCTCATTCCACAACCGCTCTGCGGAGTGGCAATGCCGGTGGCGGTGGCAATGCCGGTGGTGGCAATGCCGGTGGTGGTGGCAATGCCGGTGGTAATGCCGGCAGTGGTGGCCACGGGCACCACTGAGTCGCGTGCGGTCGCATAGGACGAAGGCCCCGCGAACGCGGGGCCTTCGTTTCGTCTCGGAGCGGAGGCGCAAGGGGCTAGGCGGCCTCGAGCTCCGCGATCACCGAGCGCAAGCGCTCGGCGTCTTCGGAGAGCTTGTCGGTGAGCAGGCGGAGCATGCGAGCGGTGTCGCCATCGTCGGCGTCGAGGCGCTTCTCGAGGGCGGTAGTGATCATGCTCATCGCCACGATGTCCTGCAGGATGCTTTCGCGTAGCTCGGTCGAGATCGACTGCTGATTGGTCGTTGTCATCTTTGGCACGCGCTCATTTTCACAAGCGACGCATCACAGCGACGCGACACGACTGATGTCTGCGGGGCGATCCCGTTACAGCGGCGTGGCATGAGTGACCTCCGCGGGGAGCGGCGTACCTATCGGTGTAAAGCCTGACGGAAAACTCAGGCCGACAGGTACGCGATTACAACGTCGTGCGGAGGTACGCCGTTGCGAGCGCGTCGGCGTATTCGTTCCATTTCGATCCATCGTGGGCGCGGATCCACTGAATCCGCACGTGCGGTCGAGATTTCGAGAGGGAGAAGGCGCGCTGCACGAGCTCCAGATTCTGGACTTCGCCCGTAGAGCGTTTCCAGCCCCGACGTTCCCAACCGGCCGCCCACTGGGTGAGTGTCTGCACGACGAGTCGGCTGTCGGTATAGACGTCGAGCGTCTCGCCCGGGCCGATCATCTCGATGCCCTGGGCGATGGCGACGAGCTCCATGCGGTTGTTGGTGGTGTCGGGGTCGTCGCCGTGGCGCGCCTCGATGACCTCGCCGTCGAGGACGCGGACGGCGCCCCAGCCGCCGGGGCCGGGATTGCCGCTGCAGGAGCCGTCGGTGAACACGCCGGTCTGCGGGCCGCCGCTGTAGCGCTCCAGCACCTGAGCGGTGGTGTGGAGCACACCGCGCGTCGAGCCGCCGCCTCCTCCACCGCTGCTGCTGGACGAGCGGGCTCCCGAGCCGCGTGACGCCGAGCTACGCGCGCCACCTCGAGTGCTGGCGCCCTTGGTCGCGCTGCGGCAGTCGCTGCAGAGCTTGGGCACCCAGCCGGGATAGCGCGCGAGCGTCTCGGCGGAGAGCGTGAAGGCGCGACTGCAGCGCTCGCAGGTGAAGGAGCTGGAGGTCGTCATGGGCTAGTCGAAGCCGACACCGTTGTAGAGCATCGCGGTGTCGCCGGGGAACGTCGGACTGTCGACGCCGACGAGCACGACGATCGGCTGATCGGAGATCACGATCGCGCTGCCCACCCAGCCGTCGGGCAAGTTGCCGTCGGCGGCCTGGAAGACCGTTACCGCGTCAGGTGCGCTGAAGGCGTCGCGCAGCTGCCCGGTCGGGAACTGGCGCGAGTAATACACGACACGCACGAACGCCGGCGAGCCGTCCCACGAGAGCACGCGGAACCACGAGTTCCAGCCGCTGCTCCCGCCGAACGGTCCGAAGTTCTTGTCGAGCACCGGGAGTACGACCTGGCGTGCGGCCTCGCCGACGGTGAAGCCTCGGTAGTCCGAGAACGCTCCCTTGCTCGAGCTGCGCTGGGCGACGACGGCGATCGGGTTCGTGGACTGAATGCGCACGGAGCCGGCGAAGCTCGGCGGCAGGTCGCGGTCGCTGGGCAGGCAGCCATCGGTGCCGCGCGAGCGCTGGTCGCAGGTTAGCGAGGACACGACCGTCGTCTTGTAGTCGATGCTGATCTTGTCGCCGTTCGCCGCGGTGCCCTCGTAGCGCAGGTTCACCTCGTTCGGGGTGCCGGGCTTCGCGTTCATGATCCGGAAACGCGTGTTCCAGATCTGGCCACCCGCGTCGATGTTGCGCTCGACCAGCGGGAGCGAGACGACCTGGCGGAACTCCTCGGAGGTGATGCCGCGCTTCTCGCCGAGGCCGGGGCCACGGCGCTCGCGCGTGTCGACGGTGCCGGTGAGCGTCTGCGCAGTCGCCTTGGAGCCACTCGCGCTGTCGTAGGTCAGGACCTGCGCCGAGCCATCGAAGCCGAACGGCACGGGCAGGCTGTTCTCGTCTCGAACCAACGAGGCATGCGGGGCGAGCAGGCGACCGCCGGATGGGCAGCCGCCTCCAGGGGTCGGTGGGTCGATGGCGCTGGCCGTGCCGGAGCCCTGCGCCCAGTAGCGAATCTCGACGCAGGCCTCGGCGGTGTCGCTGCCGTTCTGGATGTTCAGGCGCGACACCCAGGCGTCGGTGTTCTGGACGATCGGGAAGGCGAGCGCAGAGCTGCCTCGACCAAGGCGCATGGTATCGCCGTCGATCTGGAATTGGCCGCCCTTGAAGGCGTCACGAGCGAGCAGCGCTACGAATGGCTGGTCGGACTTCACGATGGCGGAGCCTCGGTAGCCGTTGGTCAGGCCGGGGTAGCCCTGCTGGAAGAAGGACCAGCCGACGCCGGGAGCGATGGACGTGCAGCCGCCGGCCTTCGGGCAGTTGTCGGTGGTCACTCGATTGCCTGTGTTGTCGTAGAAGGTGACGTCGATCGCTGCGCCCTTGTCGCCCACGTTCTGGACGCGCAGCCACGAGTTCTCATCGCCAAGCGAGAGCGACTGGGCCTCGAGGGGCGGGCGCTGGCTTGCCAGGGTCGCAAGCACGACCAGCACGGCGAGAGCGAGCATCGAGAGGGGACGACGAGGAAGGCGCCAAATCTGCACCGAAGGGGACGCCCTCTCTCCCGCCGTCGGGATCATAAACGACGGTTGGGAACCGACGCACGCAGCGGCGACCTTACAGTTGTGGTCGTGCTCGCAACAGCCTCGGCAGTGCCGTGCCGAGGGCGAACGCTGGGAGCGAGGCGGCGATGTCGATCGCGGCGTCGCTCCACTCGGCGTCACGGCCAACCACATACTGTGCGACCTCGGTGAGCGGCCCATAGAGCGCGATCGCCACGAGGCCCGCGAGCAGCACACGTCGCCGCGCTGCGCTCGCCTCGCCCGCCCGGGTCGTCGCCGCCGACAGGCCAATGCAGAGACCGAGCGCCGCGAACAGCACGAGGTGGCCCACCCAGTCGGGGAGCCGGCCTGCGCCCAGCGGGTGCTTCGCCAGCAGCAGGTAGACGCTCGCGAGGAAGGTCACGACGGCGCCGCCTCGCGCGAGGATGCCCAGCCAGTAGGAGTCGAGGGCGAGACGAGGCATGCCTGCTCCGATTGAGACGCGCTGTCGCCTGGAGGCTACATGTTCGCCGAGGTGGCTATCTGCGTGTCTCGTTCGAACGTCGGGTGGGCAGTTGAGTCTTACATTTGTGGTAGGAGCCCATTTAGGGGCCGATACGGGTACCCTGCGCCTCGACACGCCCTCACTTGCGGGTTAGTATTCCGCTCCGACTGAGGACAGTTACCGTCCGGGGTGTAGCTCAGCTTGGTAGAGCGCGTCGTTCGGGACGACGAGGCCCACAGTTCAAATCTGTGCACCCCGACCAAATCCCCTCCATCCGGGTGCTCGTACTGAGCGTGACGGGAAATGCACTCTTCGGGGGTGTTTCCGGACACGACAGACAGGCATTTCTGGCACGATCCGTGCGTATAGATACGAACGGGGCGTGCTGAGCGGAGCACAGGAGCCGAGAGCGGTAACTGTTTCCGATGTTGTGCGTTCTGTTGAGACTGAACGGGCCGGCGCGAGTCCCCTCGCGACCCCGGACAGAAAGTTGGCAGCGAGATGGTTGGTATTCGGCGCAGCAGGAAGCAGCGCACTGACGCTGCAATCGCCTACGCCCTGGCCCGCCGCTGGGAAGAGGCTGCGGCTGAAAACCGTGGCCTGATTCAGGACTACCCTGACGACCTTGAAGCGGCGAACCGGCTGGGCAAGGCCCTGCAGGAGCTCGGCGATCTTGAGGGTGCTGCCGAGGCCTACCAGAAGACGCTCGCGCTCGATCCGACCAACATCATTGCGAAGAAGAACCTCACTCGTATCGAGGAGCTCCAGTCAGCCGCGCCTAAGGCGCGCAAGGCCACGGGCGGCGCTCGGCGCGCCTCGAAGCCTGCTGCCGGGGCGACGCCTGGTACGCCCCCGCTCGCAGCGGTTCGTCCGCACTCGCTCATTGAGGAGTCGGGGCGCTCGGCGGAGTTCACGCTCCAGGAGCCGGATCTCGAAGCACTGACGCAGGTCGAGGCTGGTGATCCGGGCGAGGTGGCTGCTACCCCTCGTGGCGTCTCGATCCGCTCGGCAGGTGGGGTCGTGCTCGGTCACCTCGAGCCTGGCGCTGGCCTCCGCCTGCGCCGCTTGATGGAGGGCGGGAACACCTACGCGGTCGTGATCCGCCGAATCACCGACACCGAGGTGACGGTTTATATCCGTGAGACCTACCGCGCCGCCGAGCAGGCCAACGAGCCATCGTTCCTGCCGCCGGCGACGTCTGCTCGCAAGCGCCTCGCGCCTCGCGCCTACACGAAGTCGATCGTCCGCTACCAGGGCGACGACGGGATGGACGACGAGGGCGATGGCGACGACTCATGGACGCCTCGCGGCGGTGGGTCGAACTCGTCCGATGACGACGAGATGGAAGAGTCGGGCTTCGGCGAGACCGGCGCGGACGGCGACGAAGACGACGACATGGACGGCATGGACGGCGACGATGACGACGGGGGCAACGGCGGCGGCGGCGGCTCGATGGCCGACGACGAGGACGACCTCTAGGCGCTGCGGGCACCCGTTGCCCAGATTCTGAATTTCTCGGTGTTCGGCGCTTCAGGGCTGCTCGCGAGCCGGTTGGTGGTGTCCGGAGCGGCGTAATGGTCGCCTCGTCCGAGTGGGCAGCCACTGGTAAGATCACGGTGAACGAGCTCCCCCAGCGCTTCAACCTGGCCTGCCGAGGCTGAAAGGGACGCCGTGGTTCAGGATCCTACTGACCGTATTCGCCCCCGACGCATCGAAGACGAAGTCGAGCGCTCATACCTCGACTACGCGATGTCGGTCATCGTCTCGCGTGCCCTGCCGGACGTGCGCGACGGCCTGAAGCCGGTCCAGCGCCGCATCCTCTTCGGCATGCAGGAGCTGGGCGTCGGCCCGAACTCCGCGTTCAAGAAGACTGCTCGTGTCGTCGGCGAGGTGATGGGCAAGTTCCACCCCCACGGCGACAGCGCGATCTACGACACCCTCGTCCGCCTCGCGCAGGACTTCACGCTGCGCTACCCGCTCATCACCGGCCAGGGCAACTTCGGTTCGATCGACGGCGACCCGCCGGCGCAGATGCGCTACACCGAGGCTCGCCTTGCGCCGATCGCGATGGAGCTGCTCGCCGACCTCGACCGCAACACGGTCGACTTCTATCCGAACTTCGACGACTCGCTGATGCAGCCGACGGTGCTGCCGGCGCGCATCCCGAACCTGCTCCTGAATGGTGCGAGCGGCATCGCGGTCGGCATGGCGACCAACATCCCGCCGCACAACCTGAACGAGCTCTGCGACGCGATCGCGAAGCTGCTCGATGGCTGGGACACGACTGGCGAGGTCTCCAGCGTCGCTGAGCACTCGACGACGACGATCGAGGACCTCCTCGAGATCGTGCAGGGTCCGGACTTCCCCACGGCGGCCGCGATCTTCGACGCCGCCGAGATTCGGCAGGCGTATCGCACCGGCCGTGGCCGTGTGCTGATGCGCGCTAAGACCGAGCTCGAAGAGACGAAGAATGGTCGCTACCAGATCATCGTCACCGAGCTGCCGTACCAGGTGAACAAGGCCGTGCTGATCGAGAAGATCGCCGAGCTCGTGCGCGCCAAGCGCATTGAGGGCATCTCCGACCTGCGCGACGAGTCTGACCGCGAGGGCATGCGGATCGTGATCGAGCTGAGCCGCAGCGCCAGCTACCAGGTCGTGCGCAACCAACTCTTCAAGCACACCGCGCTCCAGAGCACGTTCGCCGTGAACATGCTTGCACTGGTGGATGGCAAGCCCGAGGTCGTGAACCTCAAGGACGCGCTCGAGGCGTTCATCCGGCATCGCCGCGAGGTGATCCGTCGTCGCAGCGAGTTCGACCTGGAGAAGGCGCGCGACCGTGCGCACATCCTCGAAGGCCTGCTCAAGGCGATCGAGCTGCTCGACCTGATCATTGCCACGATTCGCGCATCGGAGTCGGCGGACGCCGCGAAGACTGCGCTGATGGGGACGCCATTCGACCTCTCTGACCGGCAGGCGCAGGCCGTGCTGGACATGCAGCTGCGCCGCCTCGCTGCCCTCGAGCGTCAGCGCATCGAGAACGAGCACGCGGAGCTGCTGGCGACCATCGCCGACCTCGAAGACCTGCTCGCGCACCCGCATCGCGTGGACGAGGCGATTCGTGCTGACTGCCTCGAGCTCAAGGACAAGTACGGCGACGAGCGTCGCACGCAGGTGAACATCCAGGGCGTCGGCGAGATGGCCGACGAGGATCTGATCCCACGCCAGCGCATCGTCGTCACGATCTCCGACCGCGGCTACATGAAGCGCGTGCCGCTCGAGACCTACCGCCCGCAGGGGCGTGGTGGTCGCGGCATCACCGGCATGGCGACGCGCGAGGAAGATGCAGTCAATCACCTGATCGTGTGCGAAACGCACGACTCGCTGCTGCTCTTTACGCTGCGCGGCCGTGTGTACTCGATCAAGGGCTACGAAGTGCCGGAGGCCTCGCGCCAGGCGCGTGGCGTGCCATTGGTGAACATCGTCGAGATCGAGCCGGACGACCGTGTCACGGCCGTCGTGGCGTGCGACTCGTTTGAGCGCAACTCAATGATCCTGGCGACGGCGCACGGCGAAGTGAAGCGCACGCCGCTCAACCAGTTCGAGTCGGTGCGTCGCTCCGGTCTGATCGCTATGGACCTGCCGGACGGCGATGAGCTGATCGCGGTGCAGGCTGCCTCCGACGACGCGGACGTGATGATCGTCAGCAGCGATGGCCAGGCGATCCGCTTCGCCGTCGACACGCTGCGTGTCGCCTCGCGTGCATCCGGTGGTGTGCGTGGCATGAAGCTCGGCGACAAGGCACGCGTGATCGCGATGGTGATCGCGGTCGACGGCGAGGATCTGCTGGTCGTCTCGGCGCGCGGCATTGGCAAGCGCACCGCGATCTCCGAGTACCGCCGTACTGGCCGAGGTGGTCAGGGCGTGCTCTCGTTCCGCGTGACGCCTCGCTCCGGGCCGCTGTCGGTGGCGCTGGTCCTGAACAACCAGCATGAGCTGATCATCGTGTCGCGTGAGGGGATCATGATGCGCACGCGCGCGGAGCTGATCAGTCAGCAGGGCCGCGCGACGCAGGGTGTCTCGATCATGAACATTGGCGAGGACGACGCGGTTGCGTCGATCGCGCAGATTGACGTCGCTGAGATCGGCGACCTCGGCACGTCGGGCGAATGACCACTCAGGAGTCGGACGCGTCGCAGAGTGAGTTCGCGCTGATCGATCGGATCATCGCGCGCCTTGGCGACGCGGCCGCGAGCGACATTCTGGTCGCGCCTGGTGACGACGCAGCGGCGTGGGTGCCGGTCGGTGGCGCGGTGGTCGCCTCGACGGACACGATCGCTGAGGGCACGCACTGGCGGCCCGGCTTGCTCACGATGGCTGATGTCGGCTGGCGTGCGATCGCGACGAGCGTCTCTGACCTCGCCGCGATGGGCGCGACGCCACAGGTGGTGCTCGTCGCTGCCTCGCTCGGCCCCGCGGTCACGCTCGAGGAGCTCGACGAGCTGATCGACGGCATGGCTGAAGCTTGCATCGCGCACGAGGTGAAGGTCGCCGGTGGCGACGTCGTGCGCGGTCGTTCGACTTCCCTCACGATCACATCACTCGGCGGTGCGCGCCTCGACCGCGCAGGTCGCGCGATGGTGATGCGGCGTGATGCGGCGCAGGTCGGCGACTCGGTGGCTATCTCGGGTTCACCGGGTGCGGCCGCGACTGGCCTGCGGCTCGCGGAACGTGGCGTCGAGATCTCACCGGCGACGACCGAAGCGCTCACAGCCTGGCGCCGGCCGCGTGCGCGCACTGAGCTTGGATTGGCCGCGGAGAACCTCGGCGTGCCGTGCGCAATCGACGTCTCTGACGGGCTGGTGCAGGACCTGCGGCACATCGCGGAGCGCAGTGGTGTAGGTGTCGAGCTCGATCTCGACGCATTACCGCTGCCGACATCCGCCGTCGCCACGTTCGGCAGCGAGGAAGCGCGTGACCTCGTGCTCGCCGGTGGCGACGACTACGAGCTCCTACTGGTCGCCCGCAACTCTGTCCTCGAAGCGCTCGAGGGTGTGACGATCATCGGCCGCGTCGTGGAGACGCACCCCGGCGAAGTGGTCGTGCGGCAGGTCGACGGCGCGCCGTACCCAATTCCCGCTGGCTGGGATCAGCTCCGCTCCTGGCCGCTGCCCCAACACTAAGATTTGGCGCACTAAGCCTGTGACCACCGCTAACCGTCTCGTCATCACCACACCCACTGCGGCACGCACTCGTGCGCTGGGGCGTCGCATCGCGAAGCATCTGCGCGCGAGCGATGTACTGCTGCTGCAGGGTCCGCTCGGCGCCGGCAAGACCACGTTCGCCCAGGGCATCGGCGCGGGTCTGCACGTCGAGGGGCCAGTACGCTCGCCCACCTTCGTGCTGATGACGCGCCACGTACCCGCCGAGGGTGCGAAGTTGCCGCTCTATCACGCCGACCTGTACCGCCTCGACGACGTACTACAGGTCGAGGACCTCGCGCTGGACGAGCAGGCGCGCGACGGCGTGCTGCTGGTCGAGTGGCCGGAGCGCGGCGTCGAGGCGCTGCCCGGATCGCATCTGCTCGTGGTGCTCGAGGCGATTGCGGCGCCTGCCGGCGCGCGTCGCATCACCATCGTTGCCGTAGGCGATCGCTATCGCCACATCCTCGACGCGCTGCAGGCAGCAGGGTTGGCCGATCGTGTTTGAACTGGGGATCGAGGCAGCCTCGGACTTTGCGTCGGTCGCGGTGCTCGACGGCGAGCAGTTGCTCGCCTCGCACGACTGGGTGATTACGACGACCGCCTCGCAGGAGCTGCTGGCGGCGATCGATGCTGTGCTGCGTGAGGCCGGCGTGGCACGCAATGCCATCGGCGCGATCGCGGTTGACACTGGACCCGGCGGCTACGGTTCGTTGCGTGCGAGCGTAGCGACCGCGCAGGGCATGGCGCTCGCGCTCGGCGTGCCGCTCGCGAGTGTGCATCGCCTCGAGGTGGCCGCGTTCCCGCACCTTGCGCCCGGCACGCCGGTGGTTGCGGTGCACGACGCTGGTCGCTCGGGTCTCGCGTGGGCGGCCTACGCGCCGTGCGATGCGCCCGAGTCACGTGTGCCCGAAGTGCTGAGTGCGGCACGGCTCGACACGCTCGAGGAGTGCCTGCGCCTCGCACCCCAGCGGGCAGTCTGGTGTGGTGAGCTCAGCCGCGAGTTGCTCGATGCATTGCCGCAGGTCGAGGGTGTCCACGTTGCGGAGCAAGACATAGCGGCGTCGAGCGGCGACACTGTCGCGCGAGCCGAGTTGACCCGAACGGGTCTCGCAGCAGCGGATGTGGTGCGCCTCGCGCGCCTGCATCACGCCTACGGCGACGCGGCTCTGGTAGATGTGACGTACCTGCGCCCGCCCTCGATTGGCGCGCGTCGGACTCTGGGATAGTAGAAGGGGCGAACTAATGCCGATGGAACGAACACTGATCCTGCTCAAGCCGGACGCGATGCAGCGTGGCCTGGCCGGCGAGATCATCACGCGCTTTGAGCGTCGTGGCCTGCGCATCGTCGCGATGCGCGAGCTGAAGGTCGACAAGGCGATGGCGAAGCGACACTACGCCGAGCACGTCGGCAAGCCGTTCTTCGAGGGCCTGGTGGAGTACATCACCTCCTCGCCGATCATCGCGGCGGTGTTCGAGGGCACGAACGCGGTCGCGGCTTCGCGGCAGCTGATGGGCTCGACTCGGCCGACCGAGGCAGCGCCGGGCACGATTCGCGCGGACTTCGCCCTCGAGGTCGGTCGCAACCTGGTGCACGGCTCGGACAGCCCGGCCAGTGCCAAGCGCGAGATCGAGATCTTCTTCGAGGGTCAGCGCATTGCCTCGTGGCCGCGCAACGTAGATCCCTGGATCTTCGAGGCGCCGTAGGCGCTTCTCGCCCAGAGTGACGAAACGAATGAGGCGGCCCGCAAGGGTCGCCTCTTCTTTGTATTCGAACGATCCCGAGGGAACTACTGGATGCGGACGACTTCCTGGGCGCGCGCCCAGAGGCCTTCGAGGTTGTAGCGAGCGCGCTGCTCGAGCGAGAACAGGTGCACCACCACGCCGCCGAGGTCGAGCAGCACCCAACCACCCTCGGTGTCGCCCTCGTGGCGGACGTCCGGCTTCGGGGTGAGCTCGGCGGCGGCGCGATCGACCGAGTCGATCAGGGCGCCAAGCTGCCGCTCGTTGTCCGAGGTCGCAATTACGAAGTAGTCGGTGAACGCGGAGAGCGAGCTGAGGTCGAGCATGACCACATCCGCTGCCTGACGGTCGACAAGAACATCGACAAGGTGGTGCGCGAGATCTGAACCCTGCAGCGAGTGGCCTCCAACATCAGGCGTGCCGAGTGGCACGTCTGCGAGTATACCAGCGTGTCTCGGTTGACCTGTTCTGGCGGGTGACTAGGAGCGGGTGCAGGCTGCCTCGACGCTGGCGGATTGGTTCGGGCTGCCGTCGTTGGGCTCGACCTTGAGGTTGAAGGTGAGCTTGTTGGCGACGTACTTGGCGTTAGTCACGGTCACCATCGACTTGAGGCCGAGCGGCGGCACCTCCTGCAGCGTGGCGGTCGTCTTGCCGTCGAGACCGATTCGCGCCGACATGTGACCGAGCCAGTCCGAGTGCGCCTCGATCTCCACGATCTCGCCAACGAGGCGGAACGGGGCGTCGAAGGTGCCGCCCTGTCCGCCGAAGACCGGGCCGCCAATCTCCCAGTGCACGACCCCACCGGCGCCTCCAACCTCGAGACGGATCGCGAGGGCACCCGACGTGCTGGTCGTGGCGTTCTTCCACTGCCCGACGCAGCGCGTCCCATTGAGCGCGGCGAGTCGGGCGGCCGGGAGAGCCGTTGGCGCGCCACCCGCGCCGCTCGGCGCTCCCGCGGCGGGGCTCGAGGCTGCCGCGGTGGTGGTTGAAGCAGCGGTCGGCGTCCCGGTGGCGGGGGTGATCTGAGTGCTGCCGCCCATGCAGGCGGAGGAGAGCAGGGTCAGAGCGACGAGGGAGGGCAGCAGCTTCATGACCGGATCGTACCCCCTCGGTATCACGGGACATGGGCGGCCGGTTGAGGGGCGGTCTCGCCTACAATGTCTCTCGTGAATACGAAGCGTGTCCTGGTTGCGATGTCTGGCGGCGTCGACTCGGCGGTCGCGGCGGCTCTGCTCCACGAGCAGGGGTACGACGTGATCGGCGTGACGATGCGCCTCTATACCGAGGCGGACGGCGCCGCGCTCAGCTCGCGCCGGACGTGCTGCGGGATCGAGGATGTCGCGGACGCTCGAGCTGCCGCCCAGCGGATTGGCATCCCGCACTATGTCTTGAACATGGAGCGCGAGTTCGGCGAGGACGTGATCGACCGCTTCGTTGAGGCGTACGCCGAGGGACGCACTCCGAATCCTTGCCTGGCCTGCAACCAGCACGTGAAGTTCGACACGCTGCTGGAGAAGGCGATGGCCATGGGCTGCGACCTCCTCGCGACCGGGCACTACGCCCGGGTTGAGGCGACCGAGGCCGGGCGCTACGAGCTGCTCTCGGCGACCGACTCGCTCAAGGATCAGTCATACGTCCTCTACACGCTCGGTCAGGACGCACTGGCTCGGACGCTCTTCCCGCTCGGCGACATCCCGAAGCCCGAGGTCCGACGGATCGCCAGCCAGCTCGGGCTTGGCGTCGCGGACAAGCCGGACAGCGCTGACATCTGCTTCGTCCCGGGTGGCGACTATCGCGAGCTGCTCCGCTCCCGCGGTGTGACCTTCGAGCCGGGGGCGGTGGTCGACACCGCCGGCAACGAGATCGGCCGGCACGAGGGTGCTGCCGGGTACACCATTGGCCAGCGCCGAGGCCTCGGCCTGGCGACCGGAGAGCGTCGTTATGTGACGGAGATCCGACCGGAGACGAACGTGGTCGTGATCGGTGACCTGGATGACCTCTCCTCCCGGGCGCTGTACGCCTCCGGGCCGCACTGGGTCGACGGGGCTCCCGAGCCGGGCGAGATGCTGACGGCGCGGGTGCGCTATCACGGCGCGACGGTCGAGGCTCGCGTGAGCGAGTGCACTGACTCGGGCTTCCGGGTCGACTGTGCCCGGCCCGTCCGGGCGGTCGCTCCCGGCCAGGCGGTCGTGCTCTACCGCGGCGAGTCCGTGGTCGGCGGCGGCACCATCGAGCGACGGCTCGACTAAACTTCCTCTCCTCAACGCTCACTCGTGGCCGGTGCTGGGCTGCTCGCGTACGATGAGAATGAAGGACGGCGTATGAGCCTCGAGCAGCTTCGGGACATTGTGATCGTGGTCTACGGTGTGGTGGGGATCCTCCTCATCGCTGTACTGATTATGGTCGCCGTCGGGCTCCTCCTCTCGGTTCGGGCGCTGACCAAGGTCGTCAAGGATCTGGTGAACGACCCGATTCGTCCCATCCTCGGCGAGGTTCAAGCGACCGCCCATGAGATTCGGGGCACGACCGAGTTCATCGCCGACAGCGCCGTCCACCCGATTATTCGGGTGATGGCCGCCGGGAAGGGCATCAAGCGCGGCCTTGCCGTGCTGACTGGACTCCGCCCCGATGGAAAGCGCGACTAGGCCCTGATGTTTCGCCTCGTGATCGCCGTCGCCGTCGGCTACGCCGCTGCCCGGGTGCTGCTCGAACACGACGTGCCCGAGGAGCTCCCCGAGCCGGTGCGAGCTCCGCTCCTCGCGGTTCAGGGCACACTTCGCGGCTGGCGTGAGCTGGCCCGCGAGGCGCTCGCGGCCGGCGAGGTCGCTCGCCAGCAGGCAGAGCGCGACCTTCACGCGGAGTACCTCGCTCGTTCACACCGCTCCTAGCTCGAACTCGTTGGCAGATTCTCGCTGTTCCGGGCTTGCCCGCGTTCCCCGGTACGCCCGTGCCCCATATACTGCTCGGCGGAGAGGTGTCCGAGTGGTTGATGGTGCCGCTCTCGAAAAGCGGTAGGCGAAAGCCTCGCGGGTTCGAATCCCGCCCTCTCCGCCACACTGGTCACAGACATGGCGTCGGCTGTCCTGTCGGCGCCTCGATGTCTCACCGCTCCGCTCAGGGATCAGTGTGCGTCCACCCCGGAGAGGTGCTGGAGCGGTTGAACAGGCTCGCCTGGAAAGCGGGTAAGGGGAAACCCTTCGCGGGTTCGAATCCCGCCCTCTCCGCCAGTTACTTGGTCTGACTCGTGACCACTCGTCTGCGCTTTCGCGCCCCCATCTACATCGTCGGCATCAACCCGCTGGTCGATGTACCTGACCGTGTGCTGACGGCGCTTCAGCGACAGTCCGGGATCGAGCGCGGTCCGATCCCCGTCCAGGGCACCCTCAACGGCGCGCCCTACCGGCAGACGATCGTCCGCTACGCCGGGGCGTGGCGACTCCACCTCAACGGCCCGATGCGGCAGGCGGCCGGCATCGAGGCGGGCGATACCGCGAGCGTCACCGTCGAGTTCGACCCGACCCCACGCGCCACTCCGATGCCTCCACTCCTCCTCAAGGCGTTCTCCGCGACCCCAAAGGCGCGAGCTGCATACGACGCGTTATCTCCGTCGCGGCAGAACGAGATCCGTCGCTACCTCGCGAGCCTCAAGCAGGAAGCGACCATCCGTCGGAACGTTGAGCGCGTGATCGCGCACCTCCTGGGGGAGGACGCGCCGACGCTCCACGCACTCATGAGGCGTCCCAAGCCCGACGCCTGACCGCCCTCGTTCGTAGCGTATGACTCGGTCGTTCGAGGTGCGCTAAGGGTGCGCTAAGGCATCAGCCAGATTCAAATACCGCAGTTTGATCGCCCGCAGGCGAATGTCAGCTCGCTTGGACGGGGCTGTTAGCTGGAATGCCTGCGCAAGATAAGACGTAGTGAGGCTGGGGCTTGGAGGGCAAGCAAGTCGCCAGAACTAATAGGGCAGATGATCAGAATTGTTTGATGAGCTGAGCCCTTCGGGTGGTTAGCATCTCCGGCTCCTCGGCTCCTCGGCTCCTCGGCTCCTCGGCTCCTCGGCTCCTTGGCTCCTTGGCTCCTTGGCTCCTTGGCTCCTCGAGGGTGCGCCGGCGTTGAGATCCAAGTCCATGGTATGACTCGTTAGTGGAGCACTGAGAGGCCAATCGACTGCGCTAAAGCGCGCTACTAGATTCAACGGCGAGGTCGCCATTTAGTAAAGAAGCATCAGAATATGCATTTGAGATGCATCAGCTGGCCGGGGGAACGACGAATTATTCTGGTCGCATGGGCGCTCTGTGCTCCGGCGGATGTACCTAACTCGAGCGAACGGCGCGGAGGACGGTGCGGTCGCTGTACTCGAGGGTGGCGGGATTGAATGCTCCATCGCAGGTCACGATGGTGATCACGTCCCCGCCAGCGTCATGTGATAACACGTCGCCCCAATTGCCAGAGTGTGCCGAGATCGTTCGCACCCACTCGACGGTGTAGGTCGTGGTGCGGCCGTCGAGCGTGATCTGGACCTGGTCTGATCCTGGCTGGGCCGTGCGGAGCAGCGCGAAGACGCCGAGGCCGGTGTAGTTCGCATTGGCGTAGGGCAGTTTGTACGAGTAGTCGACGTGACCGGAGAGGACCGCGTTGCCCCCGCCGCCCGGCCACCCGCCGAACTGCGGCGCCACTGAGAAGTCATAGAGCACGACATCGGAGGGCCCGGTCGGGGCCGGCATCTGGAGGGAGGCTGGCACAGCTCGAGCGCCAATGGGGGCATCGACGCCGAGGCCTGGGATGCGGAGTCGACCTCGGTTGGCCGTGGGCGGATCGCCAAAGCGCTCCTTGAGCTCCTTCAGCGACTTAATCGTTGGGACGCCGACCTCGGTCGGGCTGGGCTCGGGGAGCGTGACGACCGACGTGGCGGAGACGGTCGGGACCGCTGTCGCGACCTCGACGACTACGGGGTCGGAGGGCTTGCGGAAGATTGTGAAGACCGCCACAACCGCGAGCAGAACGACGGCCATCGCGCCGACGCTGATGGCGGAGCGACGTGACGTGTTCTGCGACGCCCACCTCTGGGTGAGTGGGTTCATCGAACCTCCAACGGGACGTAGCGGGAGTGGTAACGGTGTCGCACGAGTCTACATGCCTTCGCCTTGTCCTCCGCTTCTTAGTACCGAACTGGCATCCCGATGTGCGTTCGGACCTATTCTTGCCACGATGCGCTGCTAGCCATCGTCTCAAGTCGAGCGAATTAGGGCCAAGTTAGGGCCATTGGCGTCCTGGGTACCTAATGACCCAAGTCCGAAGTGGCTGAATTGTTGGTGCGCCGGGAGGGATTCGAACCCCCGACCCTTAGTTCCGAAGACTAATGCTCTATCCACTGAGCTACCGGCGCACGACCTGCATCGAGGCAGGCGTCTATTTCAAGGCACGAGCGCGTGACTGGCAAGGACGAGGCGTTCGAGGTCGCCTCGGACTAGGCGACTCAGGCGGGAGCGCGGCGCTCCACAATGAGGTGGGGCTGGGGGATCGAGGCGGCCATCTCGACGATCGAGGTGAGTGCTGAGCCCACCGCAGCGAGTTGATCGTCGGTGAACTGCTCGAAGACGGCATGCACGTAGTCGCGCGAGGCGGTCGAGATCGACTCGGCGGCTTCGGTGCCCTTGTCCGTCAGGCTGATCTGCAGGCGACGACGGTCCTCGGGGTCCTCAAGGCGCGAGAGCAACCCCTTGTCCACGAGGCGGTCAACCTGCTGACTGGCCGCCGAGGTACCCACGTCCAGCCGCTCAGCGAGGGAGCGCAGGTCGCTGCCTGGGTCGCGGCGCACCAGGAAGAGGATGCGGAGCTGGGGGAAGGTGACGCCCATCTCCTCCCAGACATGGAGGCGGAGCGGGTCGAGCAGGCGAGCGGCGCGAGCGAAGCCCAGCGTGGCGTCAGCCATCAGTTCGTCGCGGGTGGTGGGCTCGGCCATGGGGGCGCTCCGGGCAATCGTCAGGTCTGCGGCGATAGTTTACAGTATCTGCACGAAGCGTCACCCAGTTTCTCCCAGCTATCGCTGCGACCGAGGTGCAGATGTCCGCCGCAACCACTGAAGCGACGGAGGCCACTGCCACCACCCCTCGAGGCGGCTCGCGTTCGGCAGCGCTGCGTGGCTTCTCCTCGCTCGCCAATCAGCAGTTTCGGATGCTCTGGTTCGGGCTGCTGTTCTCGCAGGGCGCGATGCAGATCAACATCGTGGCGCGCTCGTGGCTCGCGTATCACGTCTCCGGATCGGGTGCGGCGCTCGGCATTGTTGCCGTCGCGTCAGGCTTGCCGATGGGCCTGTTCTCGCTGATCGCGGGTGCGATTGTGGACCGCGCGGACAAGCGCAAGATCCTCTTCATCGTCACGCTCAGTCTGTCGGCGCTGGCGATTGCGACGGCAGTGCTCGTGCACATCAACGTCGTCGCTGTTTGGCACCTCGCGCTCGTTGGCCTGCTGCAGGGTGTCGTGTTCGCGTTCAACTTCCCGGCACGACAGGCGCTGATCCCCACGATTGTGTCCGACGAGGAATTGCCGAACGCGATCGCGATGAACTCGACCGGCCTCAACCTGAACCGCGTGATCGGCCCGAGCATTGCCGGCCTACTGATCGCATGGAACCCGGCCGTCGCCTTCGATGTGATCGCCGTGCTCTACGTGATCTCGGCGCTGATGCTGCTGCGCCTGCCGAAGCTCGTCACGGCGCCTCGAGGTGGCTCGGCGGTGCGCGATATGATCGAGGGCTTCTCGTACGTCCGCCGCACGCCTGCGGTGCTCAGTCTGCTGCTGCTGGCGCTCATCCCGACGCTGCTCGGCATGCCGTTCCAGCAGTTCCTGCCAGTGTTCCAGGAATCCGTCCTGCACGTCGGCCCTGAGTCGCTCGGGCTGATGTTCACCGCGGTTGGCGTCGGCTCGCTCGCTGGATCGCTCGCCGTCGCTTACGTGCCGCCCGAGCGTGCTCGCATGTTCCAGCTCGCGGGCGGCTTCCTCTTCGGCGTCTCGCTGCTCGGCTTCGGGCTGTCGCCCAACCTGCCGATCGCGCTGCTGACACTATCGCTGGTGGGCCTCACCAGTCAGGCGTATTTCGTCATGAATAACGTGCTGCTGATGGGTGCGACCGACAAGCAGTTCTACGGCCGCATGATGAGCATCTACATGCTCACCTGGTCGATGATGCCGGTCGCCGTGTACCCGATGGGCGTGCTGATCGACGCCGTCGGGATGCCGTTCACGCAGGCCGGCGCGGGCCTGCTGCTGGCCGTCTTCGTCGCCATCTTCGTGCTCGCGCCGAAGCGCACGCATCCCGAGGTGGCTCCCGCCTCCGCGTAACGAGGCGGGCCGTATCATCGCCCCCATGACCGATGGCCCGAGCAATGAGGCACGCGCCGATCTGCGCCACGCGATGAGCCTGCAGGCCGCGGGTGACGTCGACGCCGCGCTCGAGTCTGCTCGGCGCTTGCTTGCCCGCGAGCCCGGCTACGGCGAGGCCTGGGCCTACGTCGGCAACACGCTCGTCACCCGCAAGCGTCACTTCGTCGATGGCATCGCTGCGCTCGAGCTGGCGACGACGCTCGTCCCGAACGATCCCGTGGTCTGGTACACGCTCGGGTGGTGCCGCGAGTACGCCGCGAACGCGCTCGGACGACCCAAGGGCGGCAAGGCGCAGACCAGCGACCAGCACCTCGAGTTCACCGCGGAGCAGCAGTACCAGCGCGCGAAGGAAGCGATGCTGCACGCGCTCACGCTCGATCCCGACGAGAAGCTGAAAGGCGACATCGAGGACATCCTCGACGTCATCGCCAACGTGACCGGTGAGCCGTGGAGCGACCAGCCGCATGACCGCCGCGTCCCGTAATTCCGAGGTGGATCTCGCCGCGCTGCTACGCCTCGCGAGCGACGCGGCGCGCGAGGCCGGCGCACTGCTGCGCGCGATGCAGGTTGAGGCGCACGCGAGCGTCGAGACGAAGAGCAGCCGCACGGACATGGTGAGCGACGCCGACCGCTCCTCGGAGCGCCTGGTCGTGGAGCGCATCCTCGCCGCGCGCCCCGACGACGCGATCCTTGGCGAGGAGACGGGCGAGCGCGCCGGCACGAGCGGCGTGCGCTGGATGATCGATCCGCTCGATGGCACGACGAACTACCTCTACGGCAATCCGTTCTACGCGGTCTCAGTAGGCGCATCGCTGAACGGCGAGACCGTAGTCGGCGCGGTCTACGCGCCTGTGCTCGATGAGCTGTTCACCGCCGTGGTTGGTCGAGGTGCGCAGCTGGATGGCCGCCCGATCCACGCGAGCGATAAGTCCGAGCTCGCCACGGCACTGCTCGATACCGGCTTTGACTACGCCGCCGAGAAGCGCGAGGTGCAGGGGCGCGTCGTCGCACAGCTCGTGCATCGCGTGCGAGACATTCGCCGCTTCGGTGCGGCCTCGCTCGACCTGTGCTGGGTGGCCGCTGGTCGAGCCGACGCCTACTACGAGCGCGGTCTCGGTGGCTGGTGGGACATCGCCGCCGGAGAGCTCATCGCTCGCGAGGCCGGCGCAATCACCTCGAGTACCGAGGGTGGCCCGCACAGCCCTGCATCCATGCTCGCCGCGGCACCGGGCATCCATGCCGCGCTGCTCGAGTTGCTCCGCGGAGCCACATCCGAGTAGGCGATGTGCCTAGCTCGCGTTCCCGCAGCGCTCGCTGATCCGCCGTGCCAGCTCGATATCCTTCGAGGTGATGCCGTCCTCGTCGTGGGTGGAGCACTGGATCGTCACGAACGCCCAGGTGTTCGTGATCGTGCTGTGGTGGTTCAGCTGCTCCTGCACCGTCGCCACCTGTGAGATGAACCCGAACGCCTCCACGAAGTCCTTGAAGCGGAACTGGCGGGTAATCTCGCCGTCCTCGAGTTCCCAGCCGGGCAGGGTTTCGAGTGCCGCTGTGACTTCGGCATCAGAGAGAGCGGGCATGGTGGTCTCCTCGTCCTGTCGACCCAGCGTACGACCGGTGTCAGGTAGCGAGGCCCCGCTCGCCGCCCTCGCTCAAGCACCTTCAGGTCGAGAATTCCTCTACTAGACGTAAGAACATGGTCATCACAACGTTCGCAAGACGTTCACTGTCAAGCCGAGAAGCGCTTCAACACTGGCCCCTGACCGAGTAATACTGCCTCCGTGAGGCGGGGTGTTCTTCTAGCTGCTCGGCGGCAAGCTGGCCGCGCGCTGCGCCACGGACTCGTGGTGTCGGGCGTGTGTGTCGGGATCGCCATCGTCACGGGCCTTAGCGGCTACGTGTTCAGCGGTAGCACGGCCACCGTCACCCACGCCCAGGTTGCTCCGGTTCGCGACGGCGTCGCCACCAGTACCGAGGTGTTTAGCCGTTGGCTCAAGCAGCCGCTCGGCGAGCTGGTCCCGGTCGCCTCGGCAGCCGAGCTGCACGCCACGCCCGAGAGCACGCCTCAAGTCGTCACCGTTGAGATGAATTCCGTCAGCGCTGCGCAAACCACGGACTCCGCGCTGGTCGTCACGTCCACTCCGGCGGCCAAAGACATGCGTTCCGCGGCCGCCACACCCAAGATGATCGCCGGGGACCGCTCGATGGTCTCGGTCAGCTTCTATTACTGCGAGGAAGCACGCGGTTTCGCCAGCGGCGACGGCGGTGGCTTCTGTGGCATCGTCCGCGACGGCTCGCGCGTCCGCTCCGGCGTCGCAGCCTGCGACGTGGCCTACCTCGGCCAGCGCTTCCAGATCGAGGGTGACCCCACCGCGCGGACCTACGTCTGTGCCGACACGGGGAGTGCCGTGCACGGCCTGCACCGGGACATCTGGTTCCTGGACAACCGCGACGGATGGAACTGGCAGCTCTCGGTCGGCCGGAATGCCGTCATCCGCATCCTGCCCTGAATCTGCCGAAACTGACTGTTCCCCACTTTCTCTGACGTGCACGATCGATTACATTTGAAGTGCGCCTAGACCCTTGCACAGGTTCGAGTGCGGCTTGAGCCGCCGATTTAGCATTGGCTTAATACTTGTGCTTGTGCGCACAAGCGCGTCGTCATCTACAATCGCGATGCGGGTTGGGGTCTCCCACGGAACCAACGTCGGTCAGGCCGACGGGACGTTAGAAGGAGTGGTCAATGGCTAAGCAGGAAACGGCTGAGAAGCAGCGACGTCGCGAGACCGGTGAGCGGCTGCGCTATTGGCGCATGCGCCGCCAGTGCTCGCAGGC
>QWQU01000016.1 GCA_003670735.1 Chloroflexota bacterium
TCATCGTGCTGTGGGTGACGATGCTTGTCGCGATGGCGGGCATCGGCATGGTCTCGCCGTTGCTGCCGATCTACGTGCGCGACACGCTGCACGGGCCGGCGATCGGGGTGGCGCTGTCGTTCTCGGGGCTCGCGCTCGCGCAGTTGATCGCCTCGCCGTTTGTCGGACGACTCGGGGACCGCATTGGGACGAAGCCGTTCATCGTCGCCGGGTTCTTCATATACGCGGTCGGTGCGATCGGCTACGTATTCGCGCCGACCTGGCACTTCGTGGTGCTGTTCCGCATCCTGTCCGGCTTTGGTGCGGCGGGCATCTTCCCGATGGCTCTCGCATACGTCGGGCGCATGTCGCCGACCGGCCGTGAAGGCCAGTTCATGGGCATCTATTCGGTAGCGCAGCTGCTGGGGTTCGGTCTTGGGCCATTGCTCGGTGGTGGCGTGCGCGACGCGCTCGGCGCTAACGCGGCGTTCACGAGCATGGCATTGCTGCTCGGCGGCACCGGCCTCGCGACGCTGCTACTGCTGCCGCCTGAGCGCATCGAGGGCGCACGGCCGCTCGCTCGCACACGCGACACCAACGCGAGCTGGCGCTCACTGATCGCGAGGCCTGCGGTGCAGGCAGCGTTCGCGGTGCAGATGGTGGTCTCGCTCGGTTGGGGCGCTGCCTCGACCTTCCTCGGGATCTTCGTGATCAGTCCCGATGGGCTGGGGACGGATAGCGCGTTCTTCGTCGGTGTGCTGCTCGCGGTGCGCTCGGTGCTGTCGGCGGTGCTGCAGCCGGTGTTCGGTCCGCTCGCGGACAAGGCCGATCGACTGCTGCTCGTGGTGACCGGGCTGACCGTGACCGCCGTACTGCAGTTCCTGATCCCGTCGCTGCCTCGTGATCTCTGGCATGGCTCACTGTTGGGTGAGGCGATCACGATCGCGCCGTGGCTGTTTTTCACGATGTGCGCGATCGGCATCTTCGAAGGGCTGCAGCAGCCGGCACAGCAGGCGATCTTCGTCACCGTCGGTCGACGAGTCGGCATGAGCTCGATCATGGGGCTCAACCAGATGGGGAACTCGATCGGGTTCCTGTCGGGCTCGCTCGTTGGGGCATTTGTCGTGTCGACGTGGGGCCTCGACGCGGTGTTCCGCTACGCGGGGATCGTGACGCTCGCCGGTGGCGCGGCGTTTGCGGTATTGATGCTGCGCGCGCGCGAGGACATGCGCGACGCGCCCGCGGTGCTTGAGCCAGCAATCGTGTCGAGCGAGGAGAAAGCCTGATGGCGAGTGTGCACGTTGGTGACATCGAGCTGACTGGACTGTCGGACGGCCCGGGCCAGTTCCCCGCGTCGCGCGTCTATCCCGATCACGTCGACGAGCTGCATCACTACGCGCATCTGCTCGATGCCGACGGCAACATCAACCAGAACTTTGGCTGCTTCCTGCTCCGCGCCGACGCCCAGACGGTGCTGGTCGACACAGGCAACGGTCCGGAGCGAGACGGCCCGCTGCTGCGTGAGCTCGAGGCGGCCGGGGTGTCGCCCGCCGACATCGATGTCGTGATTTTCACGCACCTCCACGGTGACCACACCGGCTGGAACCGCAACCGCGAGGACGGCACGCCTCGTTTCACCCGCGCGCGGTACCTCGTGCCGAAGGCGGACTGGGACGCGGGCATCGAGGCGAACCGCGACGGTGGCTCGTTCAACCGCGATATTCGGCCGCTGCAGGCGCTCGGCGTGATGGAGCTGATCGAGGGTGAGTACTCGATCACGCCGTCGCTCTCGACGCTGCCGACACCGGGGCACACGCCCGGTCACACGACGATCGTCGCGCGCTCCGGTGGCGCCGAGGCATACGTTGTTGGCGACGCGTTCCTGTCGCCGATCGATGTCGCGGAGCTCGAGTGGGTCACGTCGTGGGACAACGACGGTACGAAGGTCGTGCCGACCCGCCGCATGCTGGCCGAGCGCATCGAGGCGAGCAATGCGCTCGTCGCGGCCAGCCACATGCCCGCGCCAGGACTCGGACATTTCATGGTCGTCGATGGCCGCCGCACATGGGCGGGCGTCGACTTCTCCGGCAAATAACGCGAGCAAGTAGGGGAGCGAGCAATGAGTATCGTCCAGACGATCCGTGGGCCAATCGACTCGTCCGAGCTCGGGCGCGTCCTGTCGCATGAGCACTTCACCAACGGCATGGGCGGCATGGAGCACGTCGTCGGGCTGCTCGACCGCGAGGCGATGATCACGCGCTGCGTGAACGCGCTCGAGCGTGCGAAGGCCGTGGGCATCGACGGCATTCTCGACGTCACCCCGAACGACCTTGGCCGCCAGGTATGGCTGTTCGAGGCGGTAGCGGAGCGCACGACCTCGAACGTGATCGCGGCGACGGGCGTGTATCGCTGGGTGCCGCCGTACTTCTTCGGCTGGGATGCCGACGAGATTGCGGCCTACTTCATCCGCGAGATCGAGGATGGCATCGAGGGCAGCAACGTCCACGCTGCGATCATCAAGCTCGCCTGGGACATCGAGTACCAGCTGAACGACCCGGCGATCCGCCTCACGCCGCGCGCGATGCTGGAGCGCACCGCTCGCGCGGCCGCGCGTGCCTCGAAGGCAACGGGCGTGCCGATCACCTGCCACACACGCGCGATCGACGAGCTGGGGACGCCACTGCTCGACATCTTCGACGACGAAGGGCTTGACCTGCGGGCGGTGACAATCGGTCACTCCAACGACACTCAGGACCTCGACTACCTGCGCGGCCTGCTGCGTCGTGGCGCGACGGTTGGTCTCGATCGCTTCGGGAACGGCGACGCCGAGTACATCGCGCAACGTAGCGGTGTGGCGCTTGGCCTGATCCAGTCTGGCTTCGCGGGCCAGGTCTCACTCGGGCACGACGCTTCGCCGGCCGGCCTGTGGGGCCGCTGGATCGAGGACGACGCCGTCGCCGAGGCGGCATGGACGCGCGTCTCGAACCTCGAAGTGCCGTGGCTGCTCGCCAACGGCGCGACTGAGGCCGACATCGATTCGATGCTGCGCGGCTCGATCCGCGCGACCTTCGAGGCAGCCGCAGCGATGGCCGGGAAGTAGCGCCTTAGGCGTTCTCGACGGCGTCGAGGCGGCGCTTTGCCTCAGCGACGACGTCAGTCGGCAGCGGCCCCTTCGCGAGCGCCTCGATGTTGCCGCGCAGGTGGTCGGGGTTCGCCGTCCCGACGATCGTCGTGTCGAGGTCGGGGTGCGAGAAGGTGAAGCGCAGCGTCCACTCGATGCGTGACGCGCCGTCCAGCAGCTCGTCGAGCTGCGCGGCTTCCCAGAGTTCGCGCGGGCGCTCGGCGGCGACTTCCGGCAGGCGCCGCACGTCCCAGTCCTTTGCGGCCGCACCGCGCACGGCGCCGCCTCGAATCACCGTTCCGGCGCCGGCGCGCTTCGCCTCGCTGATCAGCGCCTCATGATCGCGCTGCAGCACCGAGTATGGGATCTGGAACGCGTCGAAGACGCCCATCGCGATCTGCGACGGTAGCTCGGGCAGCACGCCAGATACGCCGATCGCGCGAATCTTGCCGGCCTGCTGCAGGTCACGCAGCGTCTCGATCGCCTCGCCCTGCGCCAGCACCTCCGGCGAGGGGTTGCCGTGGAACTGCACCAAGTCGAGGTAGTCCGTGTGCATCCGCGCCAGACTCTGATCGACGGCGGCGGTGATGTTCTCGCGGTTGTAGACGTGGCCGCGGCCGGCGGACGGCGCGACCGGGCAGCCGACCTTGGTGGCGATGAAGTACTCGCTGCGGCGCGACGCGATCGCGTCGCCGATGCGCTCCTCGGACGGACCGTAATCGGGCGAGGTGTCGATGAAGTTGATGCCGGCGTCGAGCACGGCGTTGAGCATTGCCGAGGCCTGCTCGGGGCTCACGGGCCCGAAGCGATCCGGGTCGAGCGACATCGCGCCGTAGCCGAGGCGCGTCACCTCGAGACCAGTGCGACCGAGCGTGCGAGTTTCGAGTGCCACGGCGTCCTCTTTCGTTAGTTGATGCGGTAGGTGGGATCCTCGGCGCGGCGCTTGAGGCCGGCCGCTTCCCACTCGACGAACTTCTTTGCGGTGCCGCCAATGAGCGGCCAGATCAGCGTGGCGAGCCAGCCCTTTGCCTCGAAGGTCAGCGTCGCCCGTGAGCGACCGTCGGCCATCGCCTCGACGTAGTGTCCGCCCCAGCCGTACATGCCAGGTCGCGGCGCCTCCCACGCGAAGCCGTGGTTCGAGGTGAGCTCGGTCACGCGCCACAGCGCACCGGGCGATCGAGGCTGCCACACGCGTGCGCTGCTGCCGACCGCGAACTCGCCGCCGTCGAGGCGCTCAATGCGCACGATCGAGGGCGTCCATTCCGCCCAGCGCTCAACGTCGGCCATGATGCCGTAGACCGTCTCCGGGCTCGCGTTGATCTCGACGGATCGCTCGACGCGCATCGCCATTGCTCGCGCCTCCTCGATGGCTCGCTGCGATTCAATGGTACGAGGTTGGAGCGGCTAAGCGGCGGGCGCGACCTCGGCCTGCGGGCGCTTCGGCGCCGGCGCGAGGATGAAGAACAGCGAGCCGGCCGTCGCGAGCACAGCCAGGATGTTGAAGCCGATGCGATAGGAGCCGGTCACGTCATAGACGAAGCCAGCGATGATCGGCCCGCTGATCGTGCCAATGATGATCAACGCGTTCGAGACGCCGAGGATCGTCGCGAAGTGGGTGCGGCCGAAGTAGTCGGCGCGAATCGCGGCCATCTGCGGCCCTCGTAAGCCCCAGGCGAGGCCATGCAGCGTGGCGAATGCGAGCACGAGCGGCACAGTGGTGACGTACGCGAGGCCGATGATGGCGATCGCGTGCGCCCACATGCAGCCGACCGCGACCCAGCGCTTGCTGAAGCGGTCACCGATCGGCCCACCCAGCAGCGTGCCCACGAGGAACAGCAGTGGCAGCGTCAGCGAGAGTGTGGCCGCAAACCCGAGCGTGAATCCGAGGCTCTCGTGCAGATGCGAAATCAAGTGCACGTTGAGCGCGGCGACGATGAACAACGCCGAGCCGTGACCGAAGCCGACGAACCAGAACTGCCTGGTGCGCATCGCTTCCTTGAGCGTGAAGTCGCGGGTGCCATCGGCGGAGATCATCGCGCCGGTGCTCGTGCGCTGCTCGATCGCGTCGGCCTCGGGGGCGATGCCGTCGATGTGCAGGCCGTGGTCCACCGGACGCCAGCGGATGAACTGTGATAACGGCAGACCGATCACCAGCAGCAGGATCGCCGAGAACACGGCGGTCTGCCGCCAGCCGAAGTTCTCCATTGAGAGCACCGTGACGCGCACGAGCAGGCCGCCGATCGCGCCGCCGGCTGCCGTCAGGCTGAGCGCAGTCGCGCGGCGCTTCTCGAACCACTGCACCATCGAGTAGGTGAGCGTCAGGTAGCCGGACATGCTCGCGCCGACCGACATGATCAGGAATGCGCCGAAGAACTGCGGTACGTCCTGCACGCGGCTGAAGAGCACGAAGCCGATCGCGAAGATGATCAGTCCGAGCTGTGCGATGCGACGCGGCCCGTAGCGCGAGAGCAGCACGCCCTGGATCGGGCCGAGCACGCCGGCCTCCATCTCGCGCAGCGAGGAGGCGGCCGAGAGGATCGTCTTGCTCCAGCCGAACTCCTCGCGGAGCACGACGACGTAAGCGCCGAAGGCCTGGCCAAGGGTCGCACCCTGAATCACCTGCAGGCCCGCCGCGGCGAGCACCATCCACCAGCCGTAGAAGACCTTGTTGCTCGTCGCCGAGCGCGCAGCGTCGAGGTCTGCGGTGCGCGCGGACGGCTCGGGCGAGGTCATGCGGGTGCTCCGGTCTGAGGCGAGCGACGAGTGTAATTGCGGCCTCGGGTGTGGACACGGTGACGCGCGCGTGAGGGGTAGTGGTTCGACGCCCGGCGAAGCCCGAAGATGGCGGCGTGAACAACTCGTCTGGCTCGACCCCGCTGAACCTGGCCGACTACGAGCGCGCCGCGGCCGAGCTGCTGCCGATCATGTCGTACGACTACTTCGCGTCTGGCTCGGGTGACCAGGTCACGCTGCGCCGCAACCGCGAAGCGTTCGAGCGCCTCACGTTGCGCTACCGCGTAATGCGTGGCGTCGGCGAGCCCGATACGAGCGTTGAGCTGCTGGGACGCCGGCATGCGCTGCCGATCGTGATCGCGCCGACCGCCTTCATGCGCCTCGCGCATCCGTTCGGCGAGCTCTCCGTCGCCGAGGCCGCGCGCGACGCGGGCGTGACCCAGACGCTGAGCACGCTCTCATCCGTGAGCCTCGAGGATGTTGCGCGCACCTCGGACGCTCCGAAGTGGTTCCAGCTCTACGTGCTGCGCGACCGCGAGCTCACGGCGTCACTCGTGCGCCGCGCCGAAGCCGCGGGCTACGAGGCGATCATGGTGACCGTCGACGCACCCGTGCTTGGCACGCGCGAGGCGGACGTGCGCAATCGCTTCTCGCTGCCCGGTGGCGTGGAGCCGGCCAACCTTGCCGACGAGCTGCGCAATCTGCGCGCCTCGGGTGAGGCGTCTGGCCTGCAGCAGTATTTCTCGACCAACGTCGATCCCACGCTGACGTGGGCGGACATCGACTGGGTGCGCTCGATCACCTCACTGCCGGTGCTAGTGAAGGGCGTGATGCGTGGCGACGACGCCTCCGAGGCGATCGAGCACGGCGTGGCCGGCGTGATCGTCTCGAACCACGGCGGACGTCAGCTCGACGGCGCTCCCGCGACGATCGAGGTCATCCGCGAGGTCGCCTCGGCAGTCGCGGGACGGGTGCCGGTGCTCGTCGATGGTGGTGTGCGGCGCGGTGTGGACGTCGTCCGCGCGCTCGCGCTGGGTGCCGACGCCGTGCTGATCGGTCGCCCCGTGCTGTGGGCGCTGACGGTCGGTGGTCGCGAGGGCGTCACGAACATGCTCGAGCTGCTGCGGTCGGAGCTCGTCCAAGCGCTGGCGCTGTGTGGCTGTCGCTCGCTCGCTGACGTCACGGCGGACCTGCTCGGCCCCGTCGAGCCGTAGCGTCTGGTTCTCTGTCGTTTGCGCTCGGGCGCTCGCGCTCCGAGGATCGAGATCGATCGAAGCGTGGAGGTGCAGATGCGACGCGTACTGGCTGGTGTGATGCTCGGAACAGTGCTCCTGACGAGCGCGGGCTGCGACATGATCGTCGCGAAAGAGGCGACACCGACGCCGTCGGCTACGTTGCCGACTGGATCGACCGCCGGCACGGCGACGGCTGCGGCCACAGCGGCCTCGGCCTCCGCGGCGACAGGCACCGCGAGCGCCGCCGCCAGCCCCACCTCGAGTGCGACCTCGGTCGTCTCGACTACGACCGGCGCAGCCGGCGCACCTGGTTCGAGGGGAACTGAGTCCAACGGCCAGGCACCCGGCATCCCGACGCTGAGCGGTGAGATCAAGACCACCTCGAGCGGCCTGCGCTACATCGATGAGACCGTTGGCACGGGCGCGACCGCGCAGGCCGGCAAGGTCGTCGCGGTGCACTACACCGGTTGGCTGACGACCGGCGCGAAGTTCGACTCCTCCCGCGATCGAGGTCAGCCGTTCGCCTTCCCGCTGGGTGCGGGGCGCGTGATCACGGGCTGGGACCAAGGTGTCGCGGGGATGAACGTCGGCGGCAAGCGTCGCCTGATCATTCCGGCCGCGTTGGGGTACGGTGCGCAGGCGCTGCCGGGCATCCCGGCCAACTCCACGCTGATCTTCGACGTGGAGCTGCTCGCGATTCAGTAGCAGTAAGACTCGAGGTCCACGATGGGACGAGTATTCCTCGAGGTCGTGCTGCCGGTCGCGCTTGTCGCGATCGCAGGCGGCCTCGTTGGTTCCTGGCGCAAGGTGGCACTGCAGCCGGTCTCGGCGCTGGTGTTCTATCTGTTCAGCCCGATGCTCGTGTTCCACTCGCTCGCGACGACGCACCTCTCTGCCGGCGCGTCGCTCCGCATTATCGGGGTTATGGTCGCGACGTATGTCGCGATGTACATCGTCTCGATGGTGTGGTCGCTGCTCAGGCATCACGAGTCTTCGATGCGCGCTGGCTTCGCGCTGGCTGCGACCTCGCCCAACGCAGGTAATATGGGCCTACCGGTAGCGCAACTTGCCTTCGGTCCGGCAGGCTTCGATGTCGCGGTGATGAACTTCGTCGCGGGCGCGATCCTCGCGAACTCTGGGGGCATCGCGGTCGCATCGACGGCCAGTGGCGGATCGAAGCTCGAGGCGCTGCGGGCGCCGTTCCGCTACCCGTCGGTCTATGCGGCCCTGGCGGGTGCGGTTGTGAATGTGTTCCACCTGCAGCTGCCGCCGGTCATCGACACGCCAGTGACGACGCTGTCCGCGGCGGCCGTGCCGGTGATGCTGGTTGTGCTGGGGCTGCAGTTGAAGCAGGCCGTCGGGCTCGATCGCCTGCCTGACCTCGTCGCGCTCAATGTCGTACGGCTCACGGTTGCGCCGGTGGTCGCGTGGTTCGCAGCGACCGCGCTCGGTCTCGAGGGTGTGCCGCGCGGCACGCTGGTGGTGCTCTCGGCGATGCCGACGGCGGTGATCGCTACGATCGTGGCAACCGAGTTTGGCGCGCAGCCGACGTTTGTCACGCGGGCAGTGGTGACGACGACGATCGTCGCGATGCTGTCGCTGACGGTGCTGATCACGCTCGTCCGCTAGGGAGCCGGACGAGCGTGTCAGCCACTACTCGAACGTTCGAGGCTAGCGGTGCCGGCCGTTGCTGCTGCGAGTGGACGGCGCGTGGTCGCCACTCTCGTTCATCACCGCGTCACTCGGCAGGTGTGAGCGTAGAAAGTATGCCTGTAGGTCGACTTCCTTCTGGATGTCGATGAACACGTCCTGCGTCGTGGGATCCTCGGCCTTTTCGCACTCCTCGATCGCATCCGTCACCGAGTGGCTATAGATCTCGAGGCGCTGCAGCACGGCGCGGATCGCGCCCTCCTCGTAGATCTCGCCGATCGCGATCTCGGGCAGCGGCGACTCCTTCACGGCCTCGCGGATCGTGCCGCGCGGAATCGCCTGCAACGAGCGAATGCGCTCGGCCATTGTGTCCCCGTGGGCCGCAGCCATCGAGGCGACTTCATCGAAGAGCCGATGGATTGCGATGAAGTTCGGGCCGACGACGGTCCAGTGCGCCTGCTTCACCTGGCTGTACAGGTCTGACGTCAGCGCCAGGTGGTGGTTCAGCAGGTCGATCACCTTCGGATCAGCCTTGTCCTTCTCGCTCTGCTTCGAGCGGGTCTGGGTAGTCATGTTCAGTCCCTTTCCATCGCGCCCTGGGGCGCCCCGTCTTCCCGCCTACCGTAGGTGCGAGGGGGTAACAAACTGGCTTCGATGCTGCGGTAGGTCTCGCCGAGCAATCGCAACCATGTGAGATGACGCGTTGGACGGAGGAGCGTAGACTCCCCAACTGCACACGGGGTGGTCGGGCAGAGCCCGTCCTGAGATGACACCCGCGTACCTGATCCGGGTAATACCGGCGGAGGAATGTGCATGGCGAGTCTCTCGCGCCGCGCGCGCATACCCATCTACCCATCGACCGAAACCGTGCCTCCCATCGTGCTCGCGATCGGCGGGTCGGATTCCAGTGCCGGCGCCGGCATCCAGGCCGATCTCAAGGCGATCGCTGCCCACGGAGGCTACGCGCGCACGGTCGTCACGGCCGTCACCGCACAGTCCTCGCGAGGCGTGCAGGCGTCCGAGCCCGTCTCCGCGGCCCTCGTCGCGCAACAGATCGAGGCCGCCTACGACGACGCCCCGCCGGTCGCTGTGAAGACTGGCATGCTCGCCACTGCCGCAATCGTCGAGGTCGTTGCGAGCGCGCTTGCCGCCCGCAAGCCCCGCTGGCTCGTCGTTGACCCGGTGCTCCGCTCGTCGTCGGGTGCTGCACTCCTCGATGACGCCGGCGCCGAGGCGCTCCGCACTCGCCTGTTGCCACTCGCGGATCTCGTCACGCCGAACGTCGCCGAAGCCGAAGCGATGGCCGGTATGACCGTGCGCTCCGCGAACGACGCCGAGGAGGCTGCGCGGCGCATCCTCGAGCTTGGCCCGCGTGCCGTGCTGGTGAAGGGCGGCCACCTCGAGCGCGACGCGGCAAACGATGTGCTCGTCACCGCTGATGGCACGAGCGTGTTCACGGGCACGTGGCTACCCGACCGCGATGTGCACGGCACCGGCTGCGCGTATGCCTCGGCGATCGCGACCTGGCTCGCGCATGGCTACGCGCTCGACGCGGCGATCGAGGACGCGAAGTGGTACGTCGAGGCGTTGATCGCCTCGGCGCTGCGTGTCGGCGATGGTGCGCTGATGCCGCAGCACTTCGTGGACGCGGAGCTCATGCGATGAGCCCGAGCAAGATCATCCCGCGCTTCCAGGTCATCACCGACGAGGTGCTGCAGACGCGCTTCTCGCACGTCGAGCTTGCGCTCCTCGCTGCCAAGGGCGGCGCTGACGCGGTCCAGTACCGCGAGAAGCGCCTGCTCACGACACGCGAGCTGATCGCGACCGCTCGAGCGATGTGCGCCGCGTGCGAGGCGGCCGGTGTCACGCTCGTCGTAGATGATCGCGCGGATGTTGTGCGCAGTAGCGGTGCACCAGCGGTCCATCTCGGCGCGAACGACCTCGACGTTCCAACGGCGCGGGCGATCCTCGGTTCCGAGGTGATCATCGGCGGCACCGCGAACTCGTACGAGGAGGCGCGCCGCGTCTGGGCAAGCGGCGTCGACTACCTCGGCGTCGGCCCGATCTACGGCACTACGTCGAAGGCGAACCCCGCCCCCACGATGGGCCTCAAGGTGCTCGCGCAGATTTGCGCCGCCTCACCGCTGCCGATTATCGCGATCGGCAGCATCACCGCCGCTCGTATTCCCGAGGTCATCCGTGCCGGGGCATATGGCGTCGCCGTGCTGTCCGAAGTGCTGATGGCCGACGACCCGGTCGCTGCGACTCGCCGCTGCCGCGAGGCGCTCGATGCTGCAGTGGGAACGCTCCGATGACCGAGCGCCGCGATGTCGTGATCGCCGGCGGCGGCATCATCGGCCTTGCGCTGGCGTGGGAGCTGACGCGTCGTGGGCGCCACGTGCTCGTCCTCGAGGCGTCCGAGGGCAGTGCGGACGCTGCGGCGCGTGTGGCGGCGGGGATGCTCGCGCCGGTGTCCGAGGTGGATCTGGCCCACCCCGATCTCACGCGCCTTTCGATCGCCAGCGCTGAGATGTATGCGGACTGGGCGTACGACCTCGAAGCGGCCTCTGGCCTCGATGTGGCCTACGAGACGACTGGCACCCTGATCGTTGCGCTGCATCGCGACCACCTTGCGGAGATCGAGCACCTACGCGCTTTCCAGCACGACCGCGGCCTCGCCGCCGAGACACTGACCCGAGGTGAGCTGCGCGACGCCGAGCCCGCGCTTGCGCCGAGTGTCGTCGGTGGCATCCGCGTCCCGGACCGTCAGATCGATCCGCGACGCGTGCTCGCCGCCTTGCGTGCTGCACTCGCGCGCGCGGGTGCCGAGGTATGCGACGGCGCACGCGTTCAGCGCATCGAGTCCGGCCTCGTGACCTACGAATTGGACGGCCACACGACGCAAGTCGAGGCGATGCAGGTCGTGATCGCCTCCGGCGCTTGGAGCGGCGCGATCGAGGCCGACGTGGCACTACCGATGCGGCCCGTGAAGGGCCTCGTGCTGCGGCTCCGCGGCGAGCGGCTGCTGCAGCACGTCGTGCGCACGCCCGACGTCTACCTCGTGCCCCGCGCATACGGCGAACTCGTCGTCGGCGCGACGATGGAGGAGCGCGGCTTCGACCGCACGCAGCGCGCCGGCGATGTCTATGACCTGCTACTCGAGGCGACGCGCGCGCTCCCTGGCGTGCGTGAACTCGAGCTATCCGAGGTATGCGTCGGTTTCCGGCCCGCGTTGCGTGACCACCTGCCCGCGATCGGCGAGGTCGCGCCCGGCGTGTTCGTCGCCACCGGTCATTTCCGCGACGGCGTGCTGCTCACGCCTGTCACGGCGCGCCTGCTCAGCGCCGTGATGTGTGGCGATGCTCCCGACCCGCTGCTCGCGCCGTACGCCCCGAGTCGATTCGCAGCGGTCGAGGTGACGCGATGAGCGACGCCATCCGCGTGCGCGTGAACGGTGAGGAGCGCGAGCTGCAGCGCGACACCTCGATCGCGTCGCTGCTGCTCGGCGTGGACGAGCTGCTCGGCGCCGCCGTCGCGCGCAATCGCGAGGTCGTGCCGCGGCTGCAGTGGGCGCTGACCTTCCTCCACGATGGTGATGAGGTCGAGATCGTGCGTCCGGTTCAGGGAGGGGCGTGGTGATGGAGACCGATCGCTTTGAGATCGCCGGGCTCTCGCTCGACTCGCGCGTGCTGCTCGGCACCGCGCGCTATCCGAGCACGCAGGTCCTGCTCGATGCGCTCGAGGCGTCAGGCACGCAGCTCGTGACCGTCTCACTGCGGCGCGTTGACCCCATCGCGGGCGGCGGCGAGAACCTCTATCGCCTGCTCAGCGAGCGTGGCTACGAGCTGCTGCCGAACACCGCCGGCTGCTTCACCGCGCGCGATGCCGTGCTCACTGCCGAGCTCGCGCGCGAAGCGCTCGGCACCACGCGCATCAAACTCGAGGTGATCGCGGACGAAGAGACTTTGCTTCCCGACGTCGAAGAGCTACTGCGCGCGGCGGAGACGCTCGTAGGCAAGGGCTTTCAGGTCTTCCCGTACACCAACGACGACCCGATCACCGCTCGCAAGCTGGAGGAGATCGGCTGCGTAGCGGTGATGCCGCTCGGTGCGCCGATTGGCTCCGGCCTCGGCATTCGCAACCCGCACAACATCCAGCTGATCGTCGAGCGCGCCCGGGTGCCGGTGATCGTCGATGCCGGCGTCGGCACCGCCTCGGACGTCGCATTCGCGTTCGAGCTCGGCTGTGACGGCGTGCTGATGAACACCGCAGTCGCGCAGGCGCGCGAGCCGGTGCGCATGGCGCGTGCGATGCGCGCCGGTGCAACCGCGGGGCGCGAGGCGTACCTCGCTGGCCGGATGCCGAAGCGCTACTACGGCGAAGCCTCGTCACCGCTCGACGGCCGCATCGGAGCGGAGGCAGCCGCATGGTGACCGTACTCTACTGGCCGCTGCTGCTCGTCGTTGCCGACCTCGCCTACGTCGGCGACGAGACACGCTGGCTCGAGCTCATTCGTGAGGTCTCGAGTGCAAGCGTGAACACACCGGTCGCGATCCAGGTGCGTGCGAAGACACTCGAGGGTGATGCATGGCGCGCCGCAGTCGCGCGCGCTCGCGAGGCGATACCAGCCGGCGTGCCCGCATTCCTGAATGGCGACGAGGCAACCGCCTCCGCACTGGGGTACGAGGCAGTCCATTGGCCCGAGGTACGCGTACCCGCGCGCGCCTCGAAGCTCACGAGGTGGCGCAGTGCGGCGGTGCACGGCGAGCCCGCGCTGCGCGCTGCGGAGCGCGCCGACGTGGACTACGCAGTCTTTGGCTCGGTGTTTGAGCCTGGTTCAAAGCCGGGTGCCGGTGCTGGCCTCGATGCGCTGCGCGCGATCTGCGCGGCGTCGTCGGTGCCGGTCGTGGCGATTGGTGGGATCACCCCCGAGCGGACCGCCGACTGTGTGTCGGCTGGGGCGCGCGGGGTGGCAGTGGTATCGGACGTGCTCGGCGCAACGTCGCCGGGCGCAGCAATCGAGGCGTATGTGAGTGCGTTGGGCTCAGTGCCCGCGCCCGCAGGAAAAGGTGGGATGCGATGACAACGACCAGTGACGCGACGAACATCACCGGCTTCCCGGCGAGTCGCAAGGTGTACCAGATCGGTTCGAGGCCAGACGTGCGCGTCCCGGCTCGTGCGATCGAGCAGGCACCGACGGTCGGCCTGACCGGCCCGGAGCCGAACGAGCCGGTGACCGTCTACGACACGAGCGGGCCGTACACCGACCCCGATGTGCGCATCGACATTCGCGCCGGCCTGCAGCCGCTGCGCGCCGCGTGGATCCGCGAGCGCGCGGACGTCGAGGAGTACGAGGGCCGCGAGCCCACCATCCTCGACGACGGTGGTGAGCGCGCTGCAAACCTCGAGCAGTTCCCCGCGACGAGTCGGAACGTGTTGCGAGCGACCGCGGGCAGCAACGTCACGCAGCTGCACTACGCGCGGCAGGGCATCATTACCCCGGAGATGGAATACATCGCGATCCGCGAGAGCGTGACGCCCGAGTTCGTGCGTGACGAGGTCGCCAGCGGACGTGCGATCATCCCGGCCAACGTGAACCACCCAGAGAGCGAGCCGATGATCATCGGTCGCAACTTCCTCGTGAAGATCAACGCGAACATCGGCAATTCCGCCGTTGCGTCCTCGATCGATCAGGAAGTCGAGAAGCTGACGTGGGCGACGCACTGGGGCGCCGACACGGTGATGGACCTCTCGACTGGCCGCGGCATCCACACCACGCGCGAGTGGATCCTGCGCAACAGCCCCGTGCCGATTGGCACTGTGCCCATCTACCAGGCGCTCGAAAAGGTCGAAGGCGCCGAGGACCTCACGTGGGAGGTGTACCGCGACACGCTGATCGAGCAGGCTGAGCAGGGCGTGGACTACTTCACGATCCACGCCGGCGTGCGTCTCGCGTACATCCCGCTCACGGCGAACCGCGTCACCGGCATCGTCTCTCGAGGTGGCTCGATCATGGCGGCGTGGTGCCTCGCGCATCACGAGGAGAACTTCCTCTACACGCACTTCGAGGAGATCTGCGAAATCATGAAGGCGTACGACATCGCCTTCTCGCTCGGCGATGGCCTCCGCCCCGGCTCTACCGCCGACGCGAATGACGAGGCGCAGTTCGCCGAGCTGCGCACGCTGGGCGAGCTCACCGAGATCGCGTGGAAGCACGACGTGCAGGTGATGATCGAAGGTCCCGGCCACGTGCCGATGCACAAGATCAAAGAGAACATGGATCTCCAGCTGGAGATCTGTCACGAGGCGCCGTTCTACACGCTTGGCCCGCTGACCACAGACATCGCGCCGGGCTATGACCACATCACCTCGGCGATCGGTGCCGCGATGATCGGCTCGTATGGCACGGCGATGCTCTGCTACGTCACGCCGAAGGAGCACCTCGGACTGCCGAACCGCGACGACGTGAAGACAGGCGTCATCACCTACAAGATCGCGGCGCATGCGGCGGATCTTGCGAAGGGTCACCCGGGTGCCAACGTTCGAGATGACGCGCTGTCGAAGGCACGCTTTGAGTTCCGCTGGCAGGATCAGTTCAATCTCGCGCTCGACCCGGACACTGCCGTCGCGTTCCACGACGAGACGTTGCCCGCGGAGCCGGCGAAGACTGCGCACTTCTGCTCGATGTGTGGGCCGAAGTTCTGCAGCATGCGCATCACGCAGGACGTGCGTGACTATGCGCGCACGCACGGCATCAACGAGTCGAACGTGCTCGACCTCGGCATGGCCGAGAAGTCCGAGGAGTTCCGCGCGGCCGGCTCGCAGATCTACCGCCCTAGCTAGGCGATGGCGTTAGATCGCCTGTGCTGATCCGATCGATTTCATCCGTACGAACGCGTCTGCGCGAGGTGGCTCACCTCCGCAGGCGCGTTTTGTTGTCCTCGCACACGTGCGACTCGCGTTGCCACGAGTGCGACTCGACATATCGAGGCGAGAGCGACTTCGACTCCTGCTCGTGCGCAGTCTGTAGTAGATGCGCACGAAAACGTGGCTGCCTCGTTCTAGAGGCGCCACGTCCGAGGAGGATTGCATATGCGCTGCCCGAACTGCGGATCGCCCGTGCATCCTGCGTGGACCAGCTGCCGCGGCTGCGGTGCCTCTCTGGAAGCGCTGAAGGCGCCGGCGATCGCCTGGGCGATGCCGACCCCAAAGCCATTGTTCGAGGGCGCACGCCGCGCCTTCGAGCGTGCGAAGAGCCCCACGCCTCAGGTGGATGCATCCAAGGTGCATGTGCCAGAGATGGCGATCCCTGCGGGTGCGGCCTCGGCTGCTTCGCGCATGACGGCCAGCACGGCCAGGCTCGGCTGGAGCGCGCCCCAGCTTCGAGCCTGGCTCGTGCCCGTGCTGCTCGTCGCGGCGGTAGGTGCATTCGCGCTTGCTCTCGTGCTAGCCGGCGCGGTCGGTGCGGCACGCCTCGATGCGACCCGAGCCCACGCCGCGGCGAACGAGAGTGCGCAGCAGCTCGCCGACGTGAAGGCCGCGATGACGAGCGCTGACCAGGCCCGCGTTGCGCTGCAGACGAGTGCGCAGCAGGCCCAGCAGAGCGCCACGAGTCAGCGCGATGACCTGCAGAAGAAGCTCGACGACGCGTCGAAGCAGATCACCGATGTACAGGCGAAGCTCACCACCGCAGAGAGCACAGCGAACGAGCAGACCAAGCTCGCTGGCCTGCAGAAGCAGCAGATCAAGGTGCTATCGGACTGCCTGAGCGGCACGCAGGTCGCAATCGAGTTCGGCCGCAGTGGCCGTTGGAACTCTGCGGACCTCGCGCTGTCGACGATCGCCGCTTCCTGCACCGCCGCGAAGGCGGCGCAGTAGCGGCGAGTCGGTCTCGAACTATGCGGAAGGTTGGATGTCCAGGCCGTTGAGGATGCAGCTCAGCAGGTTCTGGTAGCCGAAGGTTGCGACGAGGTCGACGATGCCCTTGTCGCCGAGCTCCGCGCGCAGCGCCGCGAAATCCGCATCATCGACCTTGTGCTTTGTCATCAGGTCGCGACCGAACTTGATCACGAGCGCGTCCATCGCCGGCAGGCCGTCCGTCGGACCATCGTTCTCCACCGCTTGCATCGTCGCCTCGGACACGCCGGCCTCGCGCGCAGCCTTCGAGTGCCCGCGCCACTCCAGCGCGCCCTCGGCGATGTGCGCACCCAGCGACATCGCGAGCTCGTGCACTGGCTGCGGCAGCGACTTCTCGAAGCGCACGTAGGTGCCGAAGTGCGCGGTGCGGCCCGCGATCTGCGGCGAGTTCATCAGCACCGCGAACAACCCGCCCACACGGCCACGAGTCGCGGCGATCGAGTCGAATGCCTCGTGCGCGTCCTCCGGCAGTGCGTCGCGGTCGGTGAGCTCGGGAAGTCGTGCCACGGAGAGCCTCCAGCCATCGTAGGCCTCGGAACGTCCGAGGCGTCGCGGCGGATGATACGCAGCCACGAGCCAGTACGGGGTGGGTCGCGCGCGGATAGCAGAACGCCCGGGACGAGCCCGGGCGTTCTGCCTCTGACAGCCTCCGCCTCCGGCGACGCGCTTGCGCGAGCCGCTGGTCGTGCGGAGCGCATTAGCGCGAGGAGCTGAAAACCATCCGGTAGCCGAGGAGCAGCACAATCGCGCCGACCATCGCCGTCAGGATGCTGCCCATGTCAAAGTTGTCGACGCCGTGACCGATGCCGAGCGCGACAGCGATGAAGCCGCCAACGACCGCTCCGGCGATGCCGAGCAGGATCGTCACGATCAGCCCACCCGGGTCACGACCCGGCATCACTGCCTTCGCGAGCACGCCCGCCACCAGTCCCAATACGATCCACGAGAGAATGCCCATCGCTGTCCCCTTTCGTACGAGTCTGTTGTAGCTGCCGGTCAGTCGCGCCCCTGCTACTGACGCCGCCCAGCACCTCACAACCGAGTTACGACTCGCCCCATACGGGTCGAGGTGGGTTCAGCCGTATATGAAGGCAAGGGGGCGCTGTGGAGGTGCGCCATGAGCGAAGCAGGCGAGGTCTGGACACGAGTGCACGAGGACGAGCGTGCCACGCTCGCCCGGATCGAGACGATCGAGGCGCAGCTGACTGGTGAGCGACGCCACCTCGAGGAGGTGCGGCTCTTCCAGTCGATGCTCAATGGCTACGACTCGACGCTCCCGGGCGATGTTCAGCCCGGTCCCAGCGCGCCGTCGCCTCTGATGGCCGCCGCGCTCTCTGAGGCGCAGGCAGAGGAGCTCGACCGCCTCAACCGGCTGTTCGGACTCGCGGGTGGAGACGATTCCACGTCCTGACAGGCAACTCATTTGCAGGACAGGCGCTCGTCTCCGATGCTGAAGGCCTCGGAGGTCCCGCAAACATGCCCAAGGACGAATCATTCGACATCACGACCGGCTGCGACCTGCAGGAGGTCGACAACGCCGTGAACCAGGCGCTGCGCGAGCTCACTGGTCGCTACGACTTCAAAGGTGCGACCGTCGAGGTCGACTTCGACCGTGCCGCCAACACGATCTCGATCCACACCGACGACGAGTACAAGCTCCAGTCGATCTGGGAGACGCTCGTGACCCGCTTCGTCACCCGCAAGGTGCCGGTCGAGAACCTGCGCCGCTCCGAGCCGGAGCCGGCCGCGAGCGGCACTGTGCGCCAGACCATCAAGCTGGTGCAGGGCATCGACAGCGACACCGCCAAGAAGATCAGCCAGTTCGTGCGCGACCAGAAGCTCAAGAACGTAAAAGCTGCCATTCAGGGCGAGGCGGTGCGCGTCACTGGCCCGAGTCGCGACGACCTGCAGGCCGCGATGGCCGCAATCAAGGGCAACGACTGGGGCATGGAGCTCGACTTCGGTAACTACCGCTAGGCGCGCGCCAATGCGGCGCAGTGGCCGCACAATGGTCTGATGGAATCGCAGCCGGCCTCGCCCCCTAATCCTTCAGGCGCTGTGTCCTCACGCCCGAATTGGCAGCGCTGGCTGCTGATCGCCGCGATCGTTGTCGCCGTACTGTTCTCGGTGTTCCAGCTCGTGGGCGCTGCGAAGCAGGTCTCGCGTGTCTTCGGCCACCGTCAGGACGCGATCGCGCCGTGGATGACGATGGGCCACGTCGCCCGCTTGCATCGAGTTCCCCCCCGACAAGCTCGAGTCAGCGCTCGGCCTCGAGGTCGGTAGCAGCGGCCGTGTGCCGCTCGGTGCCCTCGCCCGCCAGCGGAACGAAAAGTTCGAGGTCTTCCAGACCAAGGTGCAGGCCGCGATCGACAAGCTCGGTGGCATCGATCCGGGGCCGCAACCGCCCGGCCCGCCTCCAGGCCCACCGCCGAACTCGCCGGGCTCGAACCCGTGACTGATGCCATCCTCTCGTGGGCGCCGGAGTTTGGACTGCCGGCGCTCTTCGTGACGCTCGCGATCGGCGCGCTGGGCGTCCCGCTGCCCGGCACGCTCCTCCTTATCGCCTTCGGTGCGCTCGTCGCGCAGGGGGACCTCTCGCTCTGGCAGGTCTGCGCGACTGCGGCAGTCGCCGCCGTGGTCGGTGACCAGGTCGGCTATGTGATCGGCCGCCTCGGTGGGGAGCCGCTGACCAGACGTATCGAGTCGAGGCCGACTGCCGCGCGTAGCCTCGGCCGCGCCATCGCCGTTGCCGACCGCTGGGGCGCCGCGAGCGTCTTCCTCACACGCTGGCTGATGGGGCCGCTCGGGCCATGGGTGAACCTCAGCAGCGGGCTCGCGTCGTATTCGTGGCCGCGCTTCCTTGCCTGGGACGTGGCGGGCGAGCTCGTCTGGGTCGGCCTCTACGTGACCGCCGGCATGGTCTTCACGGACCAAGTCTCTGCCATCGCTGAGCTGTCCTTGAACCTTGCGTGGGCGCTCGCCGCACTCGGTGCCGCCGCGCTCGGCCTGCTCTGGCTGGTGCGCTCGCGTCGCAGCAACGAGGCGTCCGAGGCCGACGCGCAGTAACGAGCGACATAATGTCATCGCGCGGTGCGAGCAATCGCTGCGGGCACGATGAACTATTCATAACGCGCGATGGCTCCCCAGCAGGGCGGGGCGTACCCTCACCGGCCTATGGTCGAGGCGTCGCTCCCAATTCGAGCTATCGAGACGCCGGCGACCGCCCGGCCCCCGATCGTGCACGAGCACTGCGGCCGGGTAGGGGCAGCGGCCGACGCCGTCGCTGACGCCGTGGTCGTCATTCCAGTCTTCAACGAAGAGACAGCCGTCCTCGACGTGCTCGATGGCATCGAGCGCGCGGGCTACCGCTCGGTCGTGCTGATCGACGACGGCTCCACCGACGCGTCGCCCGAGCTGCTCGACCAGTGGGGCGCGAGCCGACCGTGGGCGCGCGTCGTCCATCTCCCGGAGAACCGAGGCAAGTCCGCCGCACTCCGTGCCGGCTGGGATGCCCTGCGCGTGGGCCTCGAGGCCGGCGTGTACTGCGAGGACACCGTCGTCGTCTGCGTCGATGCGGATGGCCAGCACGACCTCCAGCAGCTCGAGACGCTGCTCACGAGGTTGCGCGCGCTGCCCGCTGACGCGGTGATCGCACAGCGCGACCTCAACTACCACGGCTGGTACAAGCGCATCGGCAATCACGTCATGGCCGCGCTCGGCAGCCTCTGCGCCGGCGTGCGCATTCACGACATCGAGAGCGGCTACCGCCTCGTGCGCCTCGGACCGCTGCTGCATGCGCAGGAGTTCTACGCCGGCCGCCGCTATAGCGAGGGCGTCGAGCTCGCCGTCGTCCTAGGACGCCTGCGCTATCGAGTCGACAACGAGTACGTCGTGCAGGTCCCGATCCCGCGCACCCGCACGCACCTCAGCGACGCCGCCAACCATGCCCTGACGATGCTCGGCGCGTGGTTCCGCACCGTGTCCTGGCGAGACGTGCCGCGCCCGCAGCGCTCACTCCTCGCCACGAGTGTGGCCGCTCTTGTCTGCGCCGCGTTCGCGCTCTTCATGGCTGCGCTGCTCGTGCATCGCGTCTACCTCGGCAACGACAGCGCGCAGTCGTATGGCCACGTCTGGGCGATCGCGCACGCGCTGACCTCGGGCCACGGCATCCCGCTGCGCATTGATCAGCTCGAGCTCGGCCATGCCTACACGTTCCCATACGCGTTCATCCCGTGGCTGCCGACCGCGCTGCTCTCGCTCGTGCTCGGCGAATGGGCGGTCACGCTGACGATGGGCGTTGGCGTCGCGCTGCTCTTCCTCGGCCTGTGGCTCTGGCTGCCGCGCACCGCGACGCCGCTCGTCACCGGGATGCTGCTGTTGAACTGGCAGCTCTGGAACGGCGTGCTGCAGTTCCAGCTCCCCACGATCTGGGCGTTCGCCTTCGCATGCCTCGCTCCCGCCGCCTTCGATCGAGGTCGCCCGCGCACTGCGGTCGCCCTCGCCACGCTCGCGATGGTCGCGCACCCGCTGTTCGGCGCTGCCGCGCTTGGCCTCACCCTGCTCGCGCACATCGAGTCGTCGCGATCGCTGCCGGTACGACGCACCGCCTTGCTCGCGCTCGCCACCGTGCTTGCCGCGCCGGCGGTGTGGCTGTTCCTGCAGACCCCGTCGATCGAGGTCGCTGGAGCGTGGGCGTGGACCACGCCTGCCAAGATCATCGCTCAGCGCACGAGCATGCTCTGGTGGCCGTGGCTCGTGCAGCGCGCACTGCCGCTGTTGCTGACGCGGCGCGTCCAGGTGCCGCTGCTCGTGCTTGGGACACTGCTGCTCGTGCGCAACGTGATGGGCTCCAACCCGCAGAACATCTACTGGAGCTCGCTGCCGCGCTTCCCGGACTACATCGGCGCACGCCTCGTGACACCCGAGGTGCACTACCGCGTGCTCACCATGTCCAACCAGGAAGACGGCATGACCCAGCTCATGCGCGCCGGCGCGTACCTCTCGCAGGACTACTTCGACGAGAGCGTCGCGCGCCTCAACTTTGGTGACACCACCAGCTACCGCTGCTTCCTCGCTGCGAAGGGCGCGGAACGCGTGCTGGTGCAAGGCGAGTGGATCCGTCGAGGCACCACCAACGAAGTGCAGCGCCTGACCGACCTCGTCGCGGAGGGCAACGCGTTGCTCACGTACCAGGGCAACGCCGGCACGCGCGAGTACACGATCACCTCGAGGCCCACGAACTGCGCGCCTGCCGCGAGCGTGCGCTGATGCAATTCCGTCTGGGCACCTGGATGTCCGGCTCGCTGCTCAGCGTCGCGACCGTCGCCGCGCTGGCGATGCCGTTCCTCGTCGGCCGCAGCGACGTGGGCATCACCCATGGCCCCGAGGACTCCTCGATGGTCGCGCTCACCTTTGACGACGGCCTGAACGGCGCGGACACCGAGAACGTCGCGGAGATCCTCGAGCGCTACAAGTCGCGCGGCACCTTCTTCGCGGTCGGCAAGAGCCTGCGCGACAACGCCGAGCTGGCCCAGCGCCTTGTTGCCGACGGCCACCTACTCGCGAACCACTCGCAGACGCACACCCGCGCCAACCCGAACGACGTCCCGTACTACGAGCTCTCCCGCGCGCAGCATGAGTTCGAGTCTGTCGCGCACGCCTGCCCCGCGTTCTACCGCCCGCCCTTCGGCGCCGAGACCGGCTTCACGAAGTCGGCCGTGCGCCGCGCCGGAATGACCACCATCCTCTGGAACGTCGAGGTCAAAGACTGGGCCGAGACCGACCCTGCACGCCTCGCCGCGAATGTGCTGGCGAAGGTGAAGCCCGGCGCGATCGTGCTGCTGCA